>NZ_MEGQ01000026.1:0-59531 GCF_001725585.1 Thiomonas sp. SCN 64-16
CACAGCACCCCGTTGAATTACTAGGTGAGGACTGGATGGACTTCGGTCTTGACGCAAAAGAAGCAAAAAAGGCAAAGTAAAGCAAGGCGCGACGTTGATTGCATGATTTCTTGCCGCACGCCGTAGCTCTAGCCTCCCTTTCTTGAGAACGGGTACTGTGCCAAAGCGCTCACCTACGTCATTGAAGTGGTAATAATAAAACTGCTTTAAGGTGCTTTATGACATGATGTGGGTCTGGCTGGTTGACAGAATCAGCCAGATTGAGGTGTTCTGTCTGCCCTGTTAGAGCTTGGAACTCGGCCCGGAGCAGCGACTGAATGATCTGCTCCCCATCATGAGTACCACGATGAAGCCTGTGGAGCCCAGCGAATCGCGCAACGGTCTTTCGACCCCGATCAAAAGATAGAACGCCTGGATGCGCACGGCTTCCCCGCACGGTTTCTCGCCAGCGAAGGATGTTTCACACGCCGCGCCGGGCTCGCATGGCCTTGCCAATCTCTTGGAGTTGTTTCTCGCTCAAGAGCCGTTTAGCCATGGGAAGCAGCTCGCTTTCTTCGCGCGCGATGTGGCGCGTATGGTGATCGACGAATTCATCCACCGCGGCAAAGTCAAGCGCGCCCGCTTCACCGAGCGCCACGCACACCAGTTGCGGGCGTAACGCCTGCCAGACGGCAGCGAGTTCACGATGGTCGTGGGTCAACGCCTGGGTGATATCGCGCAAGCAGACGGGGTCTGAACCTGCCATCGATTCCAGCAGCGCGGGAAAGAGATCGAGCTCTTCATCCGCGTGATGATCACGCCCCGCGGTGTCGAAATAGCGCATCACGTTGGCGGCAGCTTGTCTGGCGTCCTGATCGGCTCCGTGCTCGTCGAGATGCCGCACCAGGCGGCGCAGCGTCGCGCATTGTTTTTCGATGCGCGCGTGGCAGGCCGAAAGCATGTCCAGCGGCGCGTCGAATCCCGCGGCAGCGGACGTCGAGGAAAGAAGATTGATTTCCATATCGAATCTCGCAAAAAACTTGGTACGCACACGCAATACACGCAGCCCGCGGTCGCAAGCCCAAATACTGTAACCAGTCTATGGCTTGAAACAGGTAAAAGCAATGCATGTTTAATCGACAGGGTTTTGCGAAATGGCCATGATGACGGCTTGTGCCACATCCAGGAGTCTTTTCATGTCAACGTCACCCGTCTATCCGCAGGCTGATCGTGAGTTGACGCAAATGCGTCAAAACCATGCCCCGAATCAGTTTGCTGCCTTTCAGCAATTCAGCCAGCAGGCCTTCGCCAAGGGCGCGCTGGACGTGCGGACCAAACAATTGATCGCGGTCGCCGTGGCGCATGTGACCCAGTGTCCCTATTGCATCCGAGGCCACACCAAGGCTGCGCTCAAGGCAGGCGCCAGCCGTGAGCAAATCATGGAGGCCGTTTGGGTTGCCGCCGAAATGCGAGCGGGCGCCGCCTATGCGCATTCGCTTTTAGCGCTGGATACGATGCGCGAGGAGGATGCCAAAGCCGATTCCGCGTAGTCGCGTCAGTGTGCTGTATCGACCGGCGAAGCCGATCGCAGACGTCGGCGGCGCGCTGGCCGCCCGATGCCCAGATGCTGAATTTCCACTTTCTGCTCAGGCAGCTCGGTTGCGCTGACCAACGCATCTCACAGTCCGCAGCTACAGGAGAAACCTGAACATGGCCTCGAACCCGGCTGAGGACATCCCCGCTCAGCATGTGTCGATGCTGGCGACAGTGCAACGCATGCGCTTGGGCTTGCTCGTCGGCAACCTGATTGAGGCGCGCGCCGCACGCGATGTGCTGCAAGGCTTGCACGCAGCCCATATCGCGCTCGAAGAAACCGCGCTGATTCCGAAGCTGCCGGCCAGCGCACGCTGGTCGGCAAAGGTCTATCTGGCCGAGCATGCCAAGCTGAGCGCGATGCTCGGCGAATGGCGCGAGATCTTGGCACGACAACCTGACCGAATCGATCCGCCCGAACAACGTCTAACGCTGCCCGACGCCTCCGCGCCTTTGCAGCATCTGCTCGAACATCACTTCGAGCGTGAAGAAAAGGGCTTGTTGATCGAAACCCGGCGCTGAGCCGCGCTCAAGCCGTGGACAGCGGCACGGCGACGAACTTGCGCAGCGCAGGATTGAGGCAGTCTGCCAAGGTGGTTTCGTTGAGTGCGGCATAGAACGCGCGGCGGGCGCGTTCGAGTTTGGGCCGCAAGGCGCAAAAGCCGGTGAGCAGGCACTGGCCGCCATCGTCGCGGAAACACTCGGTCAGCGGGGCGTCGTCTTCCAGCCACTGCAACACCTCACCGATGCGAATGGCTGTGGCGCGCCTGGCGAGCCTGACGCCACCGCCGGCGCCGCGCGTGGTCTGCACATAGCCCCCGGCGGCAAGGCGTTGCAGCACCTTGATGAGGTGATCACGCGAAATATCGAGCTTGGTCGCAAGCTCGACGCTCGACCAGGTCTCGCGCTCGCTGCCGGCCAGCACGAGCAGGGCGCGCAGGCCAAAATCGGAAAAAGAGGTCAGCCGCATGGTGGAATCCTTCAGAAGAGGTATTGCAAATACCACTCAAGAATTTTATAGTGGGATTCATTCTACCTTTTTACAGCTCCACATCATTGATTGCACAGGACCTTCCGCCATGCACACCCAAGACCTCCCAGCAAGCTCCTCCTCACCGTTCGCCGGCCTCCCCCTGGGCCAACTGGCGCGCGATCTGCCCGGTTCCACCGCCGTGTTTCGGCGCCACCGGCTGGACTTCTGTTGCGGTGGCGACATGACCCTGGAAGCGGCCGCGCAGGCGCGCCAGCTCGATCTGGCGACTATTGAGCGCGAACTCGCGGAGTTGAGCCCGCAAGCGCTGGATGACACGCCCACCGACACGCTGCACGACCCCGACGCCCTGATCGACCTCATCGTCAGCCGCTTCCACGACATACACCGGCGGGAGCTGCCGGAATTGATCACCCTGGCTGCCAAGGTCGAGCGCGTGCACAAGGATCATGCCGAGGTGCCGGCCGGTCTGGCGGCCCTGCTTCAGGAGATGCTCGACGAACTGCAGGAGCATATGCAAAAGGAAGAACAGATCCTGTTCCCGATGATGCGCCGCAATCCCGGTGCGGTTCTCACCCCGCCGATCTCACGCATGCGCGCCGAGCATGATGACCACGGCCGGATGCTGCAACGCGTGCAGGATCTCACCCACGATCTGCGGCTGCCCGCCGAGGCGTGCAACACCTGGCGCGCGCTGTATGCAGGTCTGGACAAGTTCACCGCCGATTTCATGCAGCACGTCCACACCGAAAACAACATCCTGTTCCCGCAGTTCGAAGAACAGGCGTGAAGCCGGCTGCGCTGCCCTCCTCTTTCAACCCCGACTCACTCCCAAGGAACCCGCCATGGAACCCCTCACCGTCGTCAACCAACCCCACTCCCACCGCCGCGCCGACCGCGTCTATCCCTTCGACGCCAGCGGCATCGCCAAGCGCTTTCGCCATGCCGCCATCTTCGGCGCGCTGAATGCGCTGGAGCCGGGAGAGACCATGGCGTTTTTCAACGACCATGATCCCCTGCCGCTGCTGGCACAGATCGCGCAGCATTTCGGTGACAAGGTACGCATCGAATACGTCAGCCGCTCGCCCGAGGGGGTGCAAATCGACTTTCATGTGCAAGACGTGCAAACCGGCGCCTGAGGCGCAGGATCGAACCGACGGCGGCTGAGCGGCGAAGCTGAGCGGCCCCGCCTGGCCGCGCCGGATCACCCACTCACCACAGCCCCGCCTGCAACCGGGCCGCCTCGGACATGCGCTCCAGGCTCCACGGCGGATCCCAGACGAGTTCCACGTTCACTCGCGTGATTCCTGGAATGCGACGCACCTTGTCCTCGACCTCGGCGGTGAGGATGTTTCCCATGCCGCAGCCGGGTGCGGTCAGCGTCATGTCGATATCAACCGCCCAGCCGGCACCGCTTGCGCCGACTGGCTGCACGTCCAGGCGATAGATCAGACCCAGCTCCACAATATTGACCGGAATTTCCGGGTCGTAGCAGGTGGCGAGTTGTTCCAGCACGGCATTTTCGGCTTCCTCGCGCGTCGTTGGCGCGGGAATATCTTGCCGCTGCCCGTCATTCAGCCCAAGCGCATCGGCATAGCGGCCGTCGATGCGGTACATGCGGCCCTCGGACACCACGGTGACGTGGCTGCCCAGCCGTTGGGTGATGCGCACCTCGGTGCCCTGCAGCAAGGTTCCGGCAGTGCCCAGCGGCACCAGGGTCGCGGGGACGTCGCGCTGCAGGATGATGGGGCCAGAGTCGATGAGGTCGTCCATGGTCAACCCTGCGGCGTGGACAAATCTTCGGTGCGCGCCACCTGGGCGGTTTGGGTGAGCGCGTTGCGCAGGGTATGCCAGGCGAGCATGGCGCACTTCACCCGCGCGGGAAACTGCCTCACGCCTGCGAGCACGGCGAGTTTGCCCAGACCAGCCTCAGCGCCGGTGTCGCCATCGACCAGGATACCGTGCATCTGTACGAACAAAGTCAGTGCCTCGTCCACACGCTTGCCCTTGACCGCTTCGGTCAGCAGCGAGGCCGACGCGGTGGAAATCGCGCACCCCTCGCCGGTAAAGGCCACGTCCTGGATGCAGCCCGCGTCGTCCACAAACAATTCGAGTTCAAGGCGGTCGCCGCACAGCGGGTTGTCACCCTGCGCGCAGCGGTTGGGCTGCGGCAAATGGCCGAAGTGTCTGGGCCTGCGGTAATGATCGAAGATCACCTCCTGGTAGAGGTCGCGCAGGTCGGGAGGCGCGTCGTTGGATGGGCTGTCAGGCATGGGTCGTGGACTCCGTGTTTAAGCGGCAAACATCACCTGCGCCTTGCGCACCGCGCGCACCAGTGCGTCGATGTCGTCTTCTTTGTTGTACACGCCGAGCGAGGACCGCGCCATGGCCGCGACGCCGTAGCGTTTCATCAGCGGCATCGCGCAGTGGTGGCCGGCGCGGATGGCGACTCCCTCGGCATCGGCGATGGTGCCGAGGTCGTGGGCGTGAAGACCATCGATGTTGAAGGAGATGACGCCGATCTTGTCCGGAACCGTGCCGTAGATGCGAAGCCCGGGGATGCGGGAAAGCGCGCTTTGCGCCCGCTCCAACAGCGTGCGCTCGTGCTGCGCGATGGCGTCCCAGCCGAGGCCCTGCACGAAGTCGATCGCAGCGGCCAGGCCCACCGCGCCAGTGATGTGCGGAGTGCCGGCCTCGAAACGGGTTGGCGGATCGGCGTAGGTGATGCGTTCGAAGCTGACGCTGCGGATCATGTCGCCGCCGCCCTGATACGGCGGCATCGCGTCCAGCATCTCGGCGCGGCCCCACAGCACACCGATGCCGGTGGGACCGTAGAGCTTGTGACCGGAGAAGACATAAAAGTCGCAACCCAGCGCCTGCACATCCACCGGCAGATGCGCCACGGCTTGCGCGCCATCGACCAGCACCGGCACGCCGCGCGCATGGGCAAGATGCGCCACGCTCGCCACATCGTTGACGGTGCCCAGTACGTTCGACACATGGGTGACGGCCACCATCCGCGTGCGGGGCGCGAGCAACTCCGGCAGGGCCTGCAGGTCGAGCGCGCCGTCGTCGCGGATCGGCGCCACGCGCAATTTGGCACCGGTGGCATCGCACACCATCTGCCAGGGCACGATGTCGGCATGGTGCTCCATCGCCGTCACCAGCACCTCGTCGCCAGGCTGCAGCCGCGCCCGTGCGAAGCTTTGCGCGACCAGATTGATCGCTTCGGTGGCGCCGCGCACGAACACGATCTCGCCGGCGCTGCGGGCGTGGACAAAGGCTGCGACCTTCTCCCGCGCCGCCTCGAAGGCGTCGGTGGCACGCTGCGAAAGGACATGCACGCCGCGGTGGACGTTGGCGTAATCGCGCACCTCGAAGGCACGCATCGCCTCGAGCACGGCCAGCGGTTTTTGCGTCGTCGCCGCATTGTCCAGATACACCAGCGGCTTGCCGTGCACGGTCTGGGCGAGGATGGGGAACTGCTCGCGGATCGCCGCAAGTTGCGGCGCAAGACGCGATGGCGATTCAAGCGCATTCATGCCGAAACCTCCGAGGCTTCGATCTCCAGGCCGCGCCGCGCGGCAAGCCGTGCGCGCACCAGTGCGCGCAAGGGCTCCCAGCCGATGTCGGGCAGGGCTTCCGCAACGAAGGCCTGCACCAGCATGGCGCGCGCGAGCTGCGCAGCGATGCCGCGCGACTGCAGATAAAACAGCGCCTCGGCATCGAGTTGGCCGACCGTGGCGCCGTGGCTGCAAAGCACGTCGTCCGCGTCGATCTGCAGTTGCGGACGGGTATCGGCCTCGGCGCGGGGCGAGAGCAGCAGGTTGCGGTTGATCATGCCCGCGTCGGTCTTCTGCGCGCCCCGATGCACGTTCACACGGCCGGTGAAAACGCCGTGCGCGGCGTCGTCGAACACGCCGCGCACCACGGTGCGGCTGGTGCCGCGCGGGTGGCGGTGCTCGATGCACATGTGCACGTCGCCATGCTGCTCGCCTGCGAGCACGCTGGCCCCGCGCAGATCGGTATGGCAGCCCGGCGCCTCGTGCGCGATGTGAAATTCCTGGCGCGACAGCCTCGACCCCAGCACCAGGATTTGCGCATCGAGCGCGCTGTCCTCGCCTTGAGTTGCATGTAGTTGCGACACATGCACCGCGGCGTCGGCTTCGTCTTGCAGGCGTACATGCTGCAGCTTCGCCCCGCGCGCCAGTTCGGCGCGAGTCACACAGCTTGCCAGATAGGGGCCGACCTGCGCGACGCCGAGGTGCTGCTCGATCACGCGCGCCGAAGAACCCTGCCCCAGGCGCAGGGCGTGGAGCACATGGTTTGCGCCCGCGAGCGTTTGCACCATGACGACGACGATGGGCGCATCGAGGCAAACGCCCGCGCCCAGTTCGAGCGCCATGCCGTCGCGGGCGAACAGGCGGTTGATCGCGTCGAAGGCGCCGCCGGACGCGGCGGCATCCAGCACCGTTCCCGCCTCCGTGTCGCTGGACGACTGGCGCGCCCCCCAGGGCGCAAGGCGCACCCCAGGCGGCAGGTCGCTCAAATGGGAAAGTTCGGCGTCAAAAGCGCCGTCGACGAACACCAGACGCGGGCCGCTCTCAAGAAAACGCCGGGCCGCCCCAAGTTTTCTTGACCCCCTCGGGGGGCGGGTCGGCGAGCCGACCCTGGGGGCGCTCACGAGCAGAGCGCCCGCAGCGCGCAGCGCCTCTTGGTTCAATCGTGCGCTGGGCGCGGTGGCGGCGAGATCCATTGCGTCCAGCGCACGCAGGCCGGTGTATTTCCAGTCTTCGGTGTGGCGCGTGGGCAAGCCGCTGCGCAGCAAGTCCTCCAGAGCCTGACGGCGCGCCTGCACCACCCGTTCGGGCTCGCCCGCAGCATCGACGCCGATCGCGTCGAACGCCCGGACGAATGTTTCGAGCGCTCCCATGCTCAGACCTCCTGCGCACTCGCCAGGGCCGCGCCCTGCTGCAGCCAGGCATAGCCCTCGCGCTCAATGCGCCGCGCCAATTCGGTCCCGCCCGAGGCGGCGATGCGGCCTTGCCACAGCACATGCACGCGGTCGGGGATAATGACTTCCATCAGACGTTCGTAGTGGGTGATCAGCACGAAAGCCCGCTCGGGTGAGCGCATGGCGTTGACTGCCTGCGCCACGACCTTGAGCGCGTCCACGTCCAGCCCCGAGTCGGTTTCGTCGAGGATGGCCAGGCGCGGCTGCAGCAGGGCCATTTGCAGCATGTCGTTGCGCTTTTTCTCGCCGCCGGAAAAACCTTCGTTGACCCCGCGCTGCAGGAACTTCTCGTCCATGCCGAGTTCACGCATCAGCGCTTTGACCTGTTGCAGGAATTCCATCGCATCCAGCTCGGGCAGACCGCGGTGTTTGCGCTGCGCGTTGAGCGCGGCCTTGAGCAGGTAGACGTTGGACAGGCCGGGAATCTCCACTGGGTACTGAAACGCGAGGAACAGCCCGGCGAGCGCGCGCTCCTGCGGCGGCAGCGCCGGCAGGTCCTGGCCGTCGAAGCGCACCGTGCCGCCGGTCACGCGGTAGAGCTCGCGCCCGGCGAGCACCTGCGCCAGCGTGGTCTTGCCCGAGCCGTTGGGCCCCATGATGGCGACCACCTCGCCGGGGGCGATGTCGAGATCGATGCCATTGAGCACCCTTTTGCCGTCGATTTCGGCCTGCAGGCCACGGATTTGCAACAGCGGCTGCGTCGCTTGCGGTTGAAGCTTGGCTGGCATTTGCATGTTTGTTTCCTCTTTGGCGTTTCAGCCCACGCTGCCTTCGAGGCTCACGCCCAGCAGCTTCTGAGCCTCGACGGCGAATTCCATCGGCAGTTGTTTGACCACTTCCCGGGCGAAGCCGCCGACGATCAGCGCCACCGCGTCCTCCGCGGAAATACCGCGCTGCATACAGTAAAAAAGCTGGTCTTCGCCGACACGCGAGGTCGTCGCCTCGTGCTCGACCTGCGCGCTGGGGTTGCGCACCTCGATGTACGGAAAGGTGTGCGCGCCGCAGCGGTCGCCGATCAACAGCGAGTCGCACTGCGTGTAGTTGCGCGCCCCTTCGGCCTTGGGCAGCACCTTGACCAGGCCGCGGTAGGTGTTGCTGCCCCGTCCTGCGGAAATGCCCTTGGAGACGATGGTGCTTCGGGTGTTGCGGCCGATGTGGATCATCTTGGTGCCGGTGTCGGCCTGCTGGAAATGGTTGGTCAGCGCCACCGAATAGAACTCGCCGACCGAATCGTCGCCGCGCAGCAGCACGCTCGGATACTTCCAGGTGATGGCCGAGCCGGTTTCCACCTGCGTCCAGGAAATGCGCGAGCGCGCGCCGCGGCATTCGCCGCGCTTGGTGACGAAGTTGTAGATGCCGCCCTTGCCGTCCTTGTCGCCGGGGTACCAGTTCTGCACCGTCGAGTACTTCACCCGCGCGTCGTCGAGGGCGATGATTTCCACCACGGCGGCATGAAGCTGGTTTTCATCCCGTCGTGGCGCGGTACAGCCTTCCAGGTACGAGACCTGCGCGCCCTCGTCGGCGATGATCAGCGTGCGCTCGAACTGGCCGCTGTCCTTGGCGTTGATACGGAAGTAGGTTGACAGCTCCATCGGGCAGCGCACCCCCTTGGGGATGTAGACGAAGCTGCCGTCGGTGAACACCGCGGCGTTGAGCGCGGCGAAGAAGTTGTCTCCCGGCGGCACCACCGTCCCGAGGTATTGCTGCACCAGTTCGGGGTGGTTTTGCACCGCATCGGAGAATGAACAAAAAATGATGCCGTGCTGCGCCAGCTTGTCTTTGAAAGTGGTGGCCACCGACACCGAATCGAACACCGCATCCACTGCCACCCCAGCCAGCGCGGCGCGTTCGTGCAGCGGGATGCCGAGTTTTTCATAGACGCGCAGCAACTCAGGGTCGACCTCGTCGAGGCTTTTTGGCGCCTTGTCGCGCTTGGGGGCAGCGTAATAATGAATCGCCTGATAGTCGATGGGCGGATGGTGGATCTTGGCCCAGGTCGGCTCGGCCAGGGTCAGCCAGTGACGATACGCCTTCAGCCGCCATTGCAGCAGGAACTCCGGCTCATTTTTTTTGACGGAAATGAGCCGGATGATGTCTTCGTTCAGGCCTTTCGGGGCGAGGTCGGACTCGATCGGCGAAACGAAGCCCGCGGCGTAATCGCGTTCGAGAAATTCGACCAGTGAGGGATTGCTCTGGCTCATGCGGTCTCTCCTTGGCAGGGCTTGCGCAGCGTTCAGACAGCTTGCGCCGACGTGCGGGCGATGCCGGCGTGTCTCACCCCCGAAGCCAGAACCATCTGGCAGACATGCTCCAGGCGCTCCACATGCTCGAAGGCATCCCAGGGCGAGTGGCCGATGGCCACCACGCCATGCCGATCCAGGCCGACGATGTGCGGCATGGGCCCGAACTGCGGCTCGAAGGCTGCGACGCACGCCGCAGCAAGCTCTTCGCTGGTGGCGGGCAGCGCACCCACGTTCTTGCCCACCCGGCTGTAGCGCGTCACTTCCGGAAACGTCTCGCACAACTCGCGCAGATCATGACCGGCGTACATCGCCGCAACGATGTGCGTGGGGTGCAGGTGCAGCACCGTGTCATAACCGGCATGGAGCCTAGCCTGCAGCAAGCGATGCAGGGCGTATTCACCCGATGCCCCCTGGGGAACAGGCCCATTGGCGAGCTGCTCGGCGCTGACGCGCAGCATCTGCTCGGGCCGCAAGCGCGCCTTCACCACGCCGCTTTGCGAAATCCATAGGCCATCACCGTCTTCGGCACGCATCGAGATATTGCCGTCCCGATGCGTGATCCAGCCCCGCGCATAGGCGGCGTGCATGACTTCGCAGGCTTGGTCAAGGCGGGCATCGCGGCCTGCGGCGATTTGGATAGGATCGGAATGGAGAATGGTCATGGCGGTCTTGAGATGAAGTGGGTCAATCCGGATCGGCAGCGAATGCGTGCCGCCTCACGGCGAGCCGTCTCACGGCCCGATTTATTGTGGTTTTAAATTTACCACTTATGCCGTACGCTGACCAGGCTGGTCCGTTATCCCTGCTGCAAATGATGGAATGCGGAAAACGTGTGCGCCGCAGACCGACGCAAGATCGGCGCGTGCTGCGCATACTTCCTCGTGATCTCGCCTGCCAAGCGGGGGCGAAGCGCAGGCGTGGGGGTGCGTTTCCTCGGCCTCAGGCGGGAGCCGGGAGAGTCGGGTCAGTGGGTGAATCGTTCTGCATCGCGAGTTCGGCCCGCAGGCTGTCGCGGTCGCGGCCGATGCTGACTACGGCCTGCACGCGGCCGCCCAGCAGGTAGCGGGCCAGATAGCCGCTCGCGGGGACGCCCTCTTCCTCGATGGCGTCCCATTGCGCGGCGTGGCCCACGTAAGAAAGGGTCACGTCGCCGTGCTGGCTCCAGAAAAAGGGAACGGCGCTGAAGACTTCGGCAAACCCGAGCATATTGCGCGCGGCGGTCTTGCCTTGCGCCTGCGCCACCGTCCAATGTTCGATGCGCAGACGCGCAGCGCTGCGCGCATCGGGCCAGTTCGCCACATCGCCCGCCGCCCAGATGCCTGCGGCAGCGGCGAGACCGTGATCGACGACGATGCCATTTTCCACGCGCAATCCAGTCTGCGCGGCGAGCGCGGTATCCGGTCGCACCCCCACGCCCATGATGACCAGATCGGCGGGCAGGATCTGGCCGTTGTCGAGGGTCACCCCATGCGCGTCGATCGACGCGGGCCTGCGCCCGAGGTGGAACACGCTGCCCAGCGCTTCATGCAAGCTGCGGACAAACCCAGCCAAGCGCAGACCGAACACCCGCTCCAGCGGATGCGCCTCGGGCGCAACGACGTGGACTTCAATGCCGTGCGCCCGCAACGAAGCGGCGGCCTCCAGCCCGATGAAGCTCGCCCCGATCACCACGGCGCGGCGCGCGCCTCGCGCCAGCGCGGCCAGGATCGCCTCGGCATCGGCGCGGGTGCGCAGGGTGTGGACCTGAGGCAGGTCGGCGCCGGGAATGGGCAAGCGGATCGGCTGCGCCCCAGTGGCCAGCAGCAGCGCGTCGTAAGTCAAATCCTGGCCGTTATCACACCGCACGCGGTGCGCGTGGCGATCCAGCGACAGCGCTCGGGCGTTGACCAGGGTGATGTCGCGTTCGCGCCAGTAGTCTGCGCCGCGCAGCGGCAGCCAGTCTGCGGGCGCCTTGCCCGCCAGGTAGTCCTTGGACAGATTGGGGCGGTCGATCGGCGTGTCGGCTTCGCCGGCGAGCAAGGTGATGGGCCCGTCATAGCCGCAAGTGCGCAACTCGGTGGCGGCCGCTTCGCCAGCGGCTCCGGCGCCGACAATCAGCACCGCCTGCGGCTGACGTGGAGGGTTGCCCACAGCCGGCGCTGGCCGCACATCGCCCACCCGCACCAGGCCGTCTTGGACGTTCACCTGCCAGCAACGCAGCGGATTCAGCCCCGGCGGATTGAGGACCGCGCCGCTGCGCAGCGAAAAGCACGCGTGATGCCAGGGGCAGCGAATGGTGTCGCCAGCCACCAGCCCCTCGGCCAGCGGGCCAGCATAATGGGTACAGGTGGCGGAAACTGCGTGGATCTCGGCTCCATGGCGCACCAGCAGCACCGCTTCGTCATCGACATGGCCGAGCAACGGCTGGTCTTCGCGCAGCGCGTCCAGCGCCACGCCGCGGCGCAGATTCGGACCACTTTTCTCAAATGATTCGCTCATGGCATCACCTCCGGGTTGCGAGAGTCAGAACTGACGAGCGGCTCCTCGAACGGCGGCGCGACAGATGTCACATCCCCTGCGCGGATTTGGCCTTGCGCCTCTAGACGCCGCAGCAGCAGGTGGAAATACACCAGCCCGGCGTCGGGCTGCCAGCGGGAGACCAGCGCCTCGGTCGAAGCAGCATCGAGCCGTGCTGGAAGATCGAGCCAGGCAGCCAGATGCTTGTGCGCGCCGACATCGTCGACGGGAAATACGCCGAGCCGACCCATGCCGCGCAGCGCCACGTATTGCGAACTCCAGCGCTTGATGCCGCGCAGGGTGCAAAGCCGACGCAGCAGCTCGCCGTCGTCGGCCTGATCGAGCTGCGCTTCGGGTAGCGCGCCAGCGTCCAGCCGCGCCGCGACGTCGAGCAAATACTGCGCCTTCTGACGGCTCCACCCCAGGGCATGCAGCGCAGCGGGGTCGATTGCGCGCAGCGCCGCAGGCTGCGGGAAAGCGTGCAAAGTGGGCACCTCGGCAGGCGCGGCGCCGAAGGCTTGGGCCAGTCGTCCGAGCAGCGCGATGCCGGAGGCGAGGCTCACCTGCTGGCAGGCGATGGCGGTGGCCAGCGCCTCGAACAAGCTGGGAAAGCGCGGAGGTTTGAGCCCACGGTAACGCTGAACCAGGGGAGCCAGCAGCGCATCTTGCGCAGCGCGGGCGTAAAAGCCGCTCAAATCGACATCCAGCCCCAGGATGCGCACGAGCTGCGCGGCCGCCGCCGCGCGTACCCCTGGCCGGTCGCTGCCCCCGCCTTGCAGCCGCACCGCGAGCCGCGGCGCGTCGTCCTTGCCTTCCTCGCGGACTTCGACCAGCAGCACGGAATCACCGATCACCAGGCTGCGACGGTAGGTCTGCCCATCCCATAAGTCGATGCGGTTGCCGGATTGGCGGCGCAGCGCCCAGACGGTCAAATCCAGGCGAAACGGTCCGCGCGGATCAAGCCGAATGGGGATGTCGTTCAAGAAAGGCTCGCAAGACCACGGCATTGTTGTGCACCTCGTCCTTGGCCGCATACAGCAGGGTGGCCTGCGGATGCGCGTCAAGCTCGGCACGCAGTCCAGCCACGGTTTCCGGCATGGCGTCCAGTTCGGTAAAGTAACGGCGCTGGAACTCGTCCCACTTGGACGGATCGTGGCTGAACCACTGACGAAGCGGGCCGCTTGGCGCCAGTTCGCGCTGCCAGTGATCCACCGCGGCACGCTCCTTGGTGAGGCCGCGCGGCCACAGCCCATCGACCAGAACCCGAAATCCATCCTCGGGAGCAGGATCGGCATAGACGCGCTTGATTCGAATGGATTGGACGGGCATGACGTTCACCTTCTGAGCGTCCCAGGGTCGAGCTGCGCCCAGCCCGCCTACCGTGGGGGGTGAGTCCCGCGGCTCCAAGCTGCCCAGCGGCAGCTTGGACGCTGCTGAATCCGAGCAGCTTGCAAGCTGCGAGGTGGTCGAGGCAACTTGGGGTGGCCCTGCGTTTCCTTTAATGTCAGATTAGCATGGACGAATGGCCCTGACGCGGGCGGGAGTAACGCGGCACTGCATGGCAAGAAACTGTGCAGCTTTGTGTGCAAAAGCGATCCAGAACAGGACCGTGCAAGGTGGTCATGGTCAGAGGTTGATGACGACATCGACCTTGAACCCCTTGGGAGGGCGAACCATGACCAGAGTTGCGCGTCCCGCGCGACCGCAAGGGCGCGTACATTCTCTTCGGCACTGTTCGAGCGCGACCCGCGCAGCGAGAAGGTCTTGGTTTCGGCGCCTGATCCTGGATGCCCGCTACGAGAAGGTGCGGGAGGATGGCGTGGTCCAGTCCCAGGCCATCCTGGTGGCCATCGGCATCAACAGCGAGGGCAAGCGGCATGTCTGGTACCGGATGATTGGCTGCTGCCTAATCGACGCGGCCTGCTGATAGGCCGCGAGGTGCTGCGGGCCGTGATGGCAGGATCATCCGTCCGGACGGGGGACGCATGCTGGATGCCCATGCACAAGAACGCCACCACCACGCCGGCCGTGCGCGCGGCCATCCAACAGTCCTCGGCCAGTGTGGACGCGCTGGCTGGCCTGTACGGCGTGAGCCGCCAGACGATCCGGCGCTGGCGTAAGCGCCACAGTGTGCTCGATGCCAGCCACACCCCGCACCGGTTGCAAACCACGCTCAATGCCGCCCAGGAGGAGCTGGTGATCGACCTGCGCACGCAACTGCGGCTGTCGCTGGACGATCTGCTGGCGGTGGTGCGCGCGTTCATCGAACCTGGCATGAGCCGCTCGGCGCTGGATTGCCTGCTGCGCCGACGAGGCCATTCGCGCCTGCCGGCCCCGCAGGTTCCTTCGCGCTTGCCCAAGCCATTCAAGGCCGACGAGCCGGGCGATGTGCACTTGGACGTGAAGTCCCTGCCGCAGATGGCCGATGAGACGGCCCGGCGCGATGTGTGCGTGGCCATCGACCAGGCCACACGCTGGGTGTTCATCCGCCATCAAGAGCCACAAGACGGCGGCAGCGGCCAAAGCCTTCCGCAACGCGCTGCACAAGGCCGCGCTGTTCCAGATCCACTCCCTGCTTGCCGACAACGGTCGTGCGTTCACTCACGGCCATTTCGCCTCCAAAGCCAAGGACGCCTCGGGGCAGCATGCGCTCGATGCCCTGTGTGAAGCCCTGGGTATCGCGCATCCCATGCCGAAATCGCCACAGACCAACGGCATGGTGGAGCGATTCAACGGGCGGCTCGAGCAGGTGCTGCGCTCGCACCACTGCAACAGCGCTCAGGACTTGACCACCACGCGACACCGCGACGTGTGGCTGTACAACGCGCACCTGCCCCAGAAGGCTGTGCAGCACCTCACGCCCCTCCAGACCATGAAACGATGGCGCCGCCCCCATCCGCATCCGTTCTCAAAACAGGTGAAGGATCAGCCGGGACACGACACATCCGCAGCGAGCGCCAGTTGGTCCAGGCCATCGACGACAACCTGCTGCACCGCTGGTTCGCGGGCCTGAACATCGAGGACAAGGTCTGGGACCACTCCACCTTCAGTGCCAACCGCAAGCGCCTGTTCAACGAAGAGCTCGCGCCCGCCTTCTTCGAGCGCGTCAAGCTCAGCGCCCAGCGAAGCCGACTTGCCAGCAACGAACACTTCAGCGTGGACGGCACGCTGATCGAGGCCTGGGCCTCGCACAAGAGCGTTAAGCGCCGGGACGATGACAGCAGCACACCGCCCGGGCGCAACCCCGAGGTGAACGTCAAAGGGCAGCAGCGCTGCAACGGCACCCACGCCAGCACCACGCACGCCGATGCCCGCCTGTGCAAGAAGAGCCCGGGCGACAAGTCCCGCCTGTGCCACATGGGCCACATCCTCATGGAGAACCGCAACGGGCTGATCGTGGATGTCGAGGTCACCCACGCCAGCGGTACCGCTGAGCGCGAGGCGGCGCTGGCGATGTTGAAGCGTCGGAGCAACAAAACCAAGCGAGCCACGGCCGGGGCCGACAAGGGCTACAAGACCAGTCAGAAGGTGCGCAAGCGCATCGAGGAGGCACTTGGCTGGATCAAGACCGTGGCGGGCCTGCGCAAGACGAAGCTGGTGGGTCAGGCCCGCCTGGCTGGACAACTGCTTCTGACCACCGACACCTACAACATCATCCGCATGGGTACCCTTGGCAGGTGGTGGCGAGGCGCCCATGTTTAGGACAGGTGCGCCCAGAATGCGCCAAAAAGCCTTGGAAACCCCTCTTCAAGGGGGCAAGAGACCCGCATCAGCGGGTCTTCCCCCACTGATCGGCCGGTGGCACAACATGCGGCTGGACAATCTCAGATATTTTTCAACGGCCTGCTCGTATGGTCGCCAGTGTCAACTGCTGCATGAAGATGCTTTACAAGAACTCAGATCGATCGGGTGATGCGCAGTGGCAAGGCGCGGCGATGAATCATGAATCAAGCTCGTATCCGTGGGTTGGGTACCACCGTTCATCGATTCGTCGCGGAGGCTGCCTCGCTCTAATTGCGCGGATCACTCGTCATGTCGAATGCCGGAATAACAGGCTCGAGGGTTCCTCCTATCGGGGGCCACGGCGCATCGCCGGATCGATCCGAGATTGGTGTTCATGAACGTTCATGGCGCGGTGGGCGTGCGCATGGTGGGGCTCGCATTGCAAGCGACAGCCCAGACGAAGCCTGCAAGTTCCCTCGCCACCGCCACGCACACTTTGTTGAGCGTGACGCCGCGCGCCTGCAGCTTGGCATAGCGCTCGGTCAGGCGCAGCTGGGCCTTCCAGGCGATTGCTCGTGTCGACTCGGGCAGATCCTCCTGGCGCCGCTGCGCCTGGTAGCCCACGCGTGGCTTGAAGCGGTAGCACCACGCCGCCTCGGTCAGCAATCGTCTGGCGTGCGCATTGCCGCTCTTGGTGATCGGGCCGCGGTTCACGCGCTCCCCGCTGGAGCGCTCAGATGGGACCAGGCCGAGATATCCCATGAGCTTGCGTGGATGGTCGAAGCGCGCGATATCACCGATCTCGGACACCAAGCCGATCGCGCTGACCGCGTCGACGCCGCGCAGGGCGCACAGCGCCCTGACCACGCTCTCGAACCGCCAGCCTTGGATCGCCTGCAGCAAGGACAAGCTCAGCCGCTCCACCCGGGCGTCGCACGCCTGCACCGCCAGACAGTATTCGGTGAATGCGATCTGGCTGCCCGGGGCCTCGAAGCTCAGGGTTGCCAGCCAGCGGCCGAAGGTCTTGGTCCACGCCGTCTTGCCCGGGTAGCGAATGTCGTGGCGCAGCAGGAATCCACGCAGTTGATGCCGCGCACGGGTGCGCGCGTTCACCGCGTCTTCGCGTGCCCTGGACAACTCGCGAATCGCCTCGTCGGCGGGATCGGGAATCCAGATCGCCTTGAGCTCCCCGGCGCGCGACAGCTCGGCCAGGCGCAGGCAGTCGCGCCGGTCCGTCTTGACACGGTCTCCCGCTCGGCGCGGAATCAGCGACGGCGCGATGATCTCGCATACGTAGCCAAGGGCTTGCAGCTTGCGCTGCAGTCCATAGCCCGTCGGCCCTGCCTCGTAGACGATGTGCACCGAGCCGGGGTCGCCCAGCGGCGCCAACTTCTTGATCAAACGGTTTACGTCGTGCGCGATCTCGCCCACCAGTCGCGCGGGCTGGCGGCCCGCCGCGGCTTGCGCGATCGCGATCGATTCCTTGTGGACGTCCAGTCCCACGTAAACCTTGCTAATCTGGTCCATGGTCGGTCTCCTCAACAGGTGATGTGACTTGTTCACAGCATGTAGCTCGGCACGCTTGCGTGCAACCTACGAATCGGCAGGAGATCGACCCCCGCCGACTTGCCTATTGGCGACCATGATGACTAATCACGCGGCCAGCGCCGCGCAAGGCGCCGCTGCGGTGTCGGGCGCTGTGTCTGATGCTGCCGACAAGGCCAAGGACGCTGTCAGCAAGCCCTGATTATTGCCGTACGCCGTCGCGGCTTACGCAGCGGCGTATCGGCATTTCCGTCTCAGACGGCGAACTTCGGTTCGCCGTTTTTTTCGCCTCGCCTCATTCCAGATCGGCCTCGGGGTTGTCGAGGCTGAAGACTTCGGCGTTGTCGTCGTAGGCGTAAATCTCGGCGTAGCGGCCCCAGTCGATGGCGGTGTCGAGCACGCGGCGGGCTTCGTCTTCGCTGAGGTGATCTTCGAGTTCGGTGAGAAAGCGAGAGTCGGGCGCGCGGTGGTTGAAACGCTCGTCGAGCACCGTGCGGATGCGCGCCACCAGCGGCACGCGCTCGATCAAGTGGCGGGCGAAAACCTGCTTGCGCTCCTGCAAACTGCCATCGACAAAGGTGCGTCCGGCGGGCAGCAGCATGATGTCGCCATCTTCCACCTGGGCGAAGCCGAGCAATTCCACGCCTTCGATCAGCGGAAACAGGTCATCCACCGAAAAGTGCATGTCCTCGGCCAGCTCGGGCAGGCTGATGCGGGTGTTGGCATTGCTCTTTTCCAGCGCGTCGAGTTCTTCGAGCAGGCCGGCCAGGGCATTGACCGAGAGCGACGGCAGCCGCAGGCCGATGCCCGGCGCCTGTTTGCGCACCGCGTCACGCCCGGTCGGGCGGGCGGTCATGGCGCCGTAAATGCCCTCGACCAGATCGCGGAACTGCTGCGATTCGCGCTCGCGCGGGTGCGGCAGGTCGATGTGCATTTCGCTGATCACCCGCCCGGGATTCGATCCGAGGATGACGATGCGGTCGGCCATGAGCACGGCTTCTTCGATGTTGTGCGACACCAGCAGAATGCCGCGGGTGGGGATCTTGCGCTCCGCCCACAGATCAAGCAGGTCGGTGCGCAGGGTCTCGGCGGTGAGCACATCGAGCGCGGAGAACGGCTCGTCCATCAGCAGCACGTCAGGGTTGATGACCAGGGCGCGGGCGAAGCCCACGCGCTGGCGCATACCGCCCGACAGCTCGCGCGGATAGGCGGATTCGAAACCGTCCAGACCGATGAGGTCGATGGCGGCCAGCGCGCGGGCGCGACGTTCTGCCGGCGGCACCTTGAGCGCCTCCAGCCCCAGTTCCACGTTCTGTAGCACCGTCAGCCAGGGAAACAGCGCAAAGCTCTGAAACACCATCGCCAGCCCCGGCACCGGGCCGTCGATCGGCTTGCCACGATGCAGCGTCGTGCCGCTGGTGGCGGAAACCAGCCCGGCCAGGGTGCGCAGCAGGGTGGACTTGCCCGAACCGGAGCGCCCCAGCAACACCAGAATTTCGCCGTCGCGCAAATCGAGATCGACGCCGTCGAGAATGACGAGTTCGCTGCCCTCGGGGGTGCGATACGACTTGCGCACATTCGCCAGATGGAAAATGGGTGTGGAAGACGCGGCGTCAGGTGCGCTGGGCAGTTCGGTGGCGTTCATGGCATTCATGCTGGGTCCTTCAGTTGCGCACGGCCGTTCCAAAGGAACCGAGGCCCCCTCGGGGGAAACGCGCGCAGCAAGTCAGAGAGGATTTCATATCAGGCGGCAATCAATCGAGCCGCACCCGCGTGGCGGCAATTTTGTAGAGGCGGTGCCAGACCAGACGATTGATGGCGATGACGTATAGCGCCATCACGCCCACGCCAAGACCCACCTTCAGCGTCTGCCCCTGCTGGGTGGCTTCGGTGATGTAGGCGCCCAGCCCGGTGGCGACCAGGGTGTGACTGCCCCAGCTCACCACTTCGGCCACGATGCTGGCGTTCCACGCTCCGCCCGAGGCGGTGAGCGCGCCGGTGACGAATCCCGGAAACACTGCGGGCAGATAGAGCTTGCGCCACAACAGCCAGCCGCGCAAACCCAGATTACGGCCGGCTTCGCGCAAGTCGCTGGGCAGGGCAGACGCCGCGCCGATGACCGAAAACAGGACGTACCACTGGCTGCCCAGAATCATCAGCGGCGCAGTGAACACATTGACATTGAGATGCCAGTGCACGATGGCCACCACCACCAGCGGGAACAGCAGATTGGCGGGGAAGGCGGCGAGAAATTGCGCCACCGGCTGCGCCACGGCCGCCCAGCGCGGACGCAGACCAACCCAGATGCCCACCGGCACCCAGATCAGCGCCGAAATCGCCACCAGCACGAACACCTTGAGCGCGGTGAACGCGCCCAGCAACATCACATGACCGACCTGCAGCCAGCCGAAATCTCGCGGCAACACCAGAAACAACGCCACGATCAGGCCGAGGGTGAACAGCACCATGCTGGCGACAAACACCCGGTCGCCCCACACGGAAGGCGCGCGTTGCGGCGATTTGTGCAGCGGCACCGCGGGCAACAGGCGCACGCTCATCTCCCACAGCACGGCGGGCAGCCGGGCCAGGCGCTGAGTGAGGCGGGTGCGGCGCAGAAAGTCGAGCACCACCGAGCGCGGCGCGTCCACGCTGACGGTGTTGTCCAGACGGAACTTGTCGGCCCAGGCGACGATGGGGCGAAACAGCAGAAAGTCGTAAGACAGAATCACCAAGGCCATGGCCAGAATCGCCCAACCGATAGCGCCCAGATTCTTGGCCGCGATCGCCGCTGCGATATACGAGCCGATACCCGGCACCGACACCTGCTGCCCGGCCACGGTGAGCGCCTCGGCAGCGACGACGAAGAACCAGCCGCCAGACATGGACATCATCGCGTTCCACAGCAGGCCGGGGGCGGCGTAGGGGAGCTCAAGCTTCCAAAAGCGCTGCCAGGCGTTGAGGCGGTAAAGCGTGGCGGCCTCGGTGAGGTCGCGCGGTACGGTCTTGAGCGACTGGTACAGGCTGAAAGTCATGTTCCACGCCTGCGAGGTGAACACCGCAAAAATCACCGCGAATTGCAGCCCCAGCATGCTGCCCGGAAACAGGGCGATGAAGCCGGTCACGGTGATCGACAGATAGCCCAGAATAGGCACCGACTGCAACACGTCGAGCAGCGGCACCATGATTTTTTCGGCGTAGCGATTGTTGGCCGCAATCCAGGCGTAGATCAGGGTGAACACGGTACTGGCGACCAGCGCGGCCAACATGCGCAGCACGGTGTAGAGCGCGTACTCGGGCAGATCCGCGGGTTTGAGCGACAACGCCACGGTCTCGCCCAGATGGAACGGTACTGCCATCTGCCGACTGGCGTGGCCGATGATGAGCAGCATGCCGATGACCAACGGCAGCGCGATCAGATCGCGGCGGTTGGGCAGCGGCAGCGCCAGTGGACGGAAATTGAAGGCCATGGATCAGGCAGGACGATTGAGGCGGCTTGAGTCGGAGGGTGACGCGCTGTGAAATTGGCAGCAAAAACAGCCGACTAGTCTAACGAGAGACGCGTGAAATTTCGATCACGCGAGCGTCATCGACTTTACACAGAAGTATCCGGGCATTTCAGCCGCCGGTTGATCGCTCTGCGATTCCGCCCGGATCAGCCTCATTCACGCAAGCCATGCACAATAACGGCATGCAAGCCAGAACCTATCTCCGCGCCTCGCTGCTCGCCGCCCTCATCGTCATCAGCCTCAAGCTGCTGGCCTGGAAGGTCACAGGCTCGGTAGGCTTTTTGTCGGACGCGATGGAGTCCATCGTCAACGTCGCCGCCGCCGCATTCGCCTTGTTCATCGTGCGCATCGCCGAGGCGCCGCCCGACGCAGACCATCCTTACGGTCATACCAAGGCGGAGTATTTCTCCAGCGGCGTCGAGGGCCTGCTCATCGGCGTGGCCGCAGCGCTCATTCTGATCGAGGCCGCCAAGCGCCTCACCCATCCGCAGCCCATCAGCGACGTGCCGCTGGGCGCGGCGATCTCGGCCGCGGCCACGGTGATCAACCTCGGTGTCGCGCTGTGGATGTTGCGCGGCGCGCGGCGCCTGCGTTCGATCGTCATCGAAGCCGATGCCCGGCACCTGCTCACCGATGTCTGGACTTCCGTGGGCGTGATCGTCGCCGTGATGCTGGTGCCGCTCACTGGCTGGCTCTGGCTCGACCCGGTGATCGGCATCGTGGTGGCGCTGCACATTTTGCGCGAAGCGTTTTCGCTGGTGAAGCGCTCGGTCGATGGGCTGATGGACAAATCGATGGACGACGCCGATCTCGCGGGTTTGCAGGCCGTGCTCGACCGCTTTCGCTCCAACGACCTGCGCTTCGACCATGTCCGCACCCGCGTGGCCGGCACCCGGCGCTTCGCCTCCATGCACCTGCACATGCCGGGCGGGTGGTCGCTTCAGCGCGCGGCAGACTGCCGTTACGCCGTGGAAAAAGCGCTGATCGAGGCTTATCCTGGCATGACCGTAACCATTGAAATGCTGACCTCCGCACAGGAAAGCCTGCAGGAGGAAAATGCGCAGCTGCAGGCTACGGGAACCATCAGCCATCAGGTCTGCACGCCTGGCGCCCCCTCGCTTCCGCACTGAAACCCGACCGCCCTCGTCACCACGCACCGCCCCGGAGACACTCATGCAACTCACCAGCCCCGCCTTTGCCGATGGTCAGCCGATTCCGCCGCAATATGCGTTTTGCAAGCCGTCGGCGGTCGGCCATGTAGCGCTGTCGCAGAACTTCAACCCGCCGCTGGCCTGGTCGGACGTACCGCAGGGCGCGCAAAGTCTGGTGCTGGTCTGCCACGACCCCGACGTACCCAGCCGTGCCGACGACGTCAACCTCGATGGCCACACCGTACCCGCCGATCTGCCCCGGGTGGACTTCTATCACTGGCTGCTGGTGGACATTCCGACCTCGCGCAGCCACATCGCTGAAAAAGAATTCAGCCATGAAGTCACCCCGCGCGGCAAACCAGGCCCCGAGTGCTCGGGCGGCATGCGCCAGGGCGTGAACGACTACACCGCCTGGTTCGCCGGAGATCAGGACATGGCCGGTCAGTATTTCGGCTACGACGGCCCCTGCCCGCCCTGGAACGACAGCCTGCTGCACCACTACATCTTCACGCTGTACGCGCTAGGCGTGGCGCGCTGCCCGGTGGACGGCGCGTTCAACGGCGCGCAACTGCGTGCGGCCCTCGCCGGGCATGTGCTGGCCCAGGCCAGCCTCACCGGCACCTACACCCTCAACCCCGCCCTGCGCTAATCCATGTCCGACACCCCAGACGCTCCGCCCCCTGCGCCCCCGCAGAAAAAAAAGGGCATGAATGTGCAGCTCAGCGGGCTGCTGGGCATCCTGCTGGGCATCGTGGTGCTGGTGGGCATTTTCAGCCTGCTGCGTGGCCGCTTGGTGAACGAGCCGGTGGATGCGCCCCAGCTTCAAATGGCCAATGACAGCCCATGCATGGCCGATGGCCTCAAGGCGCTGGCCGCCAGCGGCAAACCCATCACCTACGGCCAGTTGGGCGATCTGAAAAAACAGTGCGGCGAAGATGGCGAATGATCAGTTCGGGTGCAGCGGGCGTGGAACACCGCCCTACTTCGTCCTCCCGAACTGCACCTGCACCCTCAAGCCCTGGGCGGACGCGCCTTGCGGCAAATCGCTCAGCGTGATCTCGGCATCATGCTGGCGGGCGATTTCGCGCACGATGGCCAGCCCCAGTCCGCTGCCCTCGCTGCCGTTGTCCAGAATGCGATAGAACGGCTCGAACACCAGCGCACGTTCCGCTTCGGGAATGCCGGGCCCGCTGTCATCCACCTGAAGCTGCACCACGGGCGCGCTGCGCGCCTCATCAGCCGTCGCGCTGCGCAGCCTCAGGGTCACGCTGCCTCCGGGCGGGGTGTAAGTGATCGCGTTGTGCAGCAGATTCTTGATGAGTTCCTGCAACAACAAGGCGTTGCCGCGCACCGGCAGCGGCAGCGGGGGGCTGTCGAACTCCAGTTCCAGTTGCTTGTCGAGCGCCAGCATGGCCAGTTCCTGCATGGCTTCTGCGGCGGGCTGGCGCAGGTCGATGGTTTCGAACACGGCGCGCGCCGCGCCGCCCTGATTTTCCGCGCGGGTGAGCGCCAGCAACTGATTGACCAGCCGGGTGGTGCGCTCCACGCTGCGGCCGATCTGCCGCAGACTGGCGCGCAGATCGGCCGGGTCGGTTTCGCGCTGCGCCAGCTCGGCCTGCATGCGCAGGCCGGCCAGCGGCGTCTTGATCTGATGCGCGGCATCCGCGATGAAGCGCTTTTGCGTCTGCAGCGACTGTTGCAAGCGGGCGAACAGACTGTTGATCGAATCGACCAGCGGCGCAATTTCTTCCGGCGCCTCCTGTTCGTCGATCGGGCTGATGTCGTCGGCACGGCGGCGGCGAATGCGCGCCTGCAATTCGTTGAGCGGCGCGATGCCCTGCCCCAACCCGAACCACACCAGCAAGATGAAAATCGGCACCACGACGAATTGCGGCAGGATGACGCCCTGCACGATGTCGCGCGCCAGCCGGGTGCGCGCCTCCGTGCTCTGCGCCACCTGCACCAGCACGGGGCCGGTCGCGCTGGCCCCGTGCTGCACCCGCGGCCAGACCCAGACCCCGGCCAATCGTGCGCTATGCGCGCCGATCTCACTGTCACGCCAGATCACCGTCAGCGGAGCACCCGCCTGCGTGGGCGGCAAGCTCGCCGGGGCGGGCAGGCCCGCCTCGCCCGCCAGCAGCGCACCGGCCTTGCTGCGCACCTGGTAGCCGAGAATGCCGCCCACTGGCGGCTGTCGCAGCGTCTGCTGCCACAGGGCCGACTGCGCCGCGCCCTGCGCGCCTTCGGTCTGCACCTGCGCGGCAAGTTGCAGCAGGGTGTGCTCCAGCGCCGCGTCGTAAGGCTTGGCGGAAATGGCCTGCGCCACCAGATAAGTAATGCCGATGGACAGCGGCCACAGCAACAGCATGGGCGCGAGCATCCAGTCGAGAATTTCGCCAAACAGCGAGCGTGGATGATGCCGACGTTTGCGCCCCGCCGCCCCTTCGGTCGGCTCGCCGGAGGGCGAGATTTCAGGCATCGGCACGAGGAGGCGCGGCCGACTCGGCCGAAGTCGCGGCAACCGGGACGATTTTCTCCAGACAGTAGCCCAGACCGCGCACCGTGGCGATGCGCACCGGGCCGACTTCGATCTTCTTGCGCAGCCGGTGCACATACACCTCGATGGCGTTGGTGCTCACCTCCTCGCCCCAAACGCACAGATGCTCGACGAGCTGGTCCTTGCTCACCAGCCGCCCGGCGCGCTGCAGCAGCACTTCGAGCAGGGTGAGTTCACGCGCCGAGAGTTCCACCACATGGCCGTCGAGCGTGACCACGCGGCCCGTGATGTCGTAGTGCAGCGGGCCGTGCTGGATCACGGCGCTGGCGCCGCCCATGCCCCGGCGCGACAGCGCGCGCACCCGGGCTTCGAGCTCCTGCAGCGCGAAGGGTTTGGCCATGTAATCGTCGGCGCCGAGATCGAGGCCGCGCACCTTGTCTTCCACGCTGTCTGCAGCGGTGAGAATGAGCACCGGCACGGTGGCGCCGCGCGCGCGCAGCTTGCGCAACACCTCGAAGCCCGACAGCCGCGGCAGCCCCAGGTCGAGAATCAGCAGATCGAATTCGCTGGACTGCAGCGCGGCGTCGGCGCTGTTGCCGTCGGCCACCTGATCGACCGCATAACCCAGAGCGCGCAGAGAGCGCAGCAGGCCGTCGGCCAAGACCCGGTCATCTTCGGCAATCAGAATGCGCATGCTTGTCTCCACGATGTGCCCAATGCGCTGCCGTTGCGCTTGGATGTTTCGCGGATTTTAGGAGCCTGTCGGGCTTGGGGCGCGGTTGGCGAAAAATGGCGGTGGGGATACCGTGGGGCAAAAAGCCGCTAGCGCAGGGCGCTGCGGCGCCATTTTGCAGCCCGCGATTCCCAAGTCCGACCGGTTCCTACGGCGCGGCGGCGACCCGTTCCTGCAATGCGACAGGCAATGCCCCGCTCCATTGCAACTGCACCGTGCGCGTGGGAAAGGCAAACTCCGCGCCGATGCGCTCGCATTCACGCACCAGACCGAGGTTGATCGCCTGCTGGGTATCCATATAGGCGGTGTAGTCGGAGGTTTTCATCCAGTACACCACTTCAAAGTTCAGTCTGGAATCGCCGAAATCCTTGAAATGCGCGCGGTCGAAGCGGGCGTTGGGCTGCTGATCGACGATGGTTTTAACCACTGCTGGAATCTGCTCCAGGGTTTCTGCCGATGTGTCGTAGGTCACACCGAAGGCGAAGACGATGCGCCGCTCCTGCATGAACTTGTAGTTGCGCAGCCGGGCCTTGGTGAGATCAGTGTTGGAGAACACCACGATCTCGCCGCTGATGGAACGGATGCGGGTAGTTTTCAGGCCGATGTTCTCGACCGTGCCGGAGAAGTTGTCCACGACGACGAAGTGCCCGATCTGGAAGGGCTTGTCGAGCACGATGGACAGACTGGAGAACAGGTCGCCCAGAATGTTCTGCAAGGCCAGGCCCACCGCAATGCCGCCCACGCCCAGACCGGCCAGCAAGGTGGTGACGTTGAAGCCGAGGTTGTTGAGCAGTAGCAAAAACACCAGCGACCACAGCAGCAGCCGGGCGATGAAACTCATCGCAGCCAGGCCGGTGGCGGTTTCGGGGTCGTGAGAAATGGCGCGCTCGCGCGAGACGCGAATCCAGAAATCGAGAAAGCGCGATATCCACAGCCCGATCTGCAGAAACAGCGCCACGGCCGCCAGCCCCAACACCCATTTGCTCACCGCCTCCGGCAAGCTGAGGCTTTGCACCGCCGGGTAAAGGCCGATGAGCGCGGCCAGCGGCAGGCGCGTGCCCTGCACCGCGTTGACCAGCGCGTCGTCCCAATGATTGCGGGTGTGCGAGGCCAGGGCGGTGATCCACGACACCAGAATTGGCTTGGCCACGGAGACCAGCACCACGGCCAACAGCAGCCAGCCCAGCGCCAGCAGCCAGCTCTGCAAAGGGTTATTCAAAAAGGGAAGGGATAGCCATGCGCTCATCTCGTAGCCTTTCTCGGGAAAAAAATCAGAATGGGGGCGGTGACGAACCGGTTTGAGCAAGCTCATGCCACTGCAAGCGTCGACGCGGCAAATGCCCGGGCTGGACGCGCTGCATATAGGCGATCATGCCTTCACGAATGCGGCAGCGCAGCTCCCAGGCGCGCGCCGAATTGGCCGCACTCACCAAAAAGCGCACCTGCACCGCGGTCTCGGTGGCGTCGGTCACATGCACCAGGGCCAGGCGGCCGTCCCAGTCGGGGTCGGCCGCGCATAGACGCTTGAGCTCGTCGCGCAGTTGTTCGATCGGCGTGGCGTAGTCCACCCACAGAAACACCGTGCCTAGCAGGCTGGCGCTGGAGCGCGTCCAGTTCTGGAACGGGTGTTCGATGAACCACTGCAGCGGCAGGATCAGCCGCCGTTCGTCCCAGACGCGAAACACCACATAGGTACCGGTGATTTCCTCCACCCGTCCCCATTCGCCCTCGACGATGAGCACGTCGTTGATGCGAATCGGTTCGGTCATGGCAATCTGCAGACCTGCCAGCAGATTGCTGAGCACCGGCCGCGCGGCAAAACCCACCACCAGACCGGCAATGCCCGCCGACGCCAGCAGGCTGGCGCCGATCTGCCGCACATCGGGAATGCTCATCAGCGCCACGGCCAGCCCGACGAGCAGAATAAGGAAGCTCAGCACCCGGGTGAGCACCCGGGCCCGGGTGAGCAGACCGCGCACCTCCAGATTGGAGTCGAGCAGATTGGGATCGTCGGGCAGTTGCAGGCCGCCGCGCCGCAGCACCACCAACTCGCCGCTCGAGCGCACCAGGCGCATGGCCAGCCAGGTCAACGCGGCGATCAGGCTCAGGTGCAACGGCGCTATCACCCACGACCAGTTCTCCAGCCGCTGCTGCAAAAATCCCGCATCGAGACGCAATATCAGCAACAGCCAGGCCAGCCGCAGCGGATTGCGCAGGCGCAGATACAAAAACTGCCCGTTGCCTTCCGGCCCGCTGGCTTTGCGCAGCAGTCTCGCCCCCAGCATGAACACTGGCGCCGCCAGCAGGGTGAGGGCGATAGCCAGCGCGACAGGCGGGTGGGACGACGCCCACGCCCACAGCATCGTCCAGGTCGCATTCAGGTCGTTGTGCATCGCCGGATTGCTCGGCTTACTGCGAGCGCAACTGCGCGAACAGTTCGAGCACGTGGTGCGTCCAGTGGGTGATGTCGTAACGTTGGATGAGTGCATCCATGCGCTGCATGCGCTCGCGCTGTTCTTCGCGCGGCATGTCCAGCGCCCGGTCGATGGCGTCGTCCATCTGGCTGATGCTGTAGGGATTGACCAGCACGGCGTCCTGCAACTCCACCGCCGCACCGGCGAACTCCGACAGCACCAGCACGCCGCTCTCGTTCACATGCGCGGCGATGAACTCCTTGGCCACGAGGTTCAGACCGTCGCGCAGCGGCGTGATCCAGCAGATGTCGGCGGCGCGGTAGTAGCTCAGCGTCTCCTCGAAAGGCATGGGCGTGGTGGACAGCAGGATGGGTGTCCAGGTGAGCGAGCCGTGATGGCCGTTGATGCGCCCGACGAGTTGTTCGATGTTCTGCTGCGCCCGCTTGTAGACCCGCATGCCGTCGGCCGCGGCCACAGCCGTGACCAGCAGCCGGACTTTGCCGTGCAGCTCTGGGCGGCGCGCCAGCAGGCGCTCGAAGGCCAGCAGCATTTCGCGCGTGCCCTTGGCATAGTCCACCCGACCGATCGACACGATGGTGGTCTGCCCGGACATTTCGCGGCGGATGTGCGCCACCCGCGCCAGGTTGTCGGGCTTCTGCACCGTGCTGCGGATGAGGTCGGCATGGGTGCCGATGGGAAAGGCATCGATGCGGATCATGCACCCGCCCACCGTGATGGAGACCGGGGTGACCGGCTCGGACAGCGCGGTGCCCGTGGCCTGCAGTTCCGGCTCCACCGCGCGCTCGACCAGGCCCACGGTTCTGCGCAGCGACTGCACCAGCGCGGCGAAGTTGCGGGCATAGCGCGGCACGTGAAAGCCCACCAGATCGCAATCGAGCAGCGAGGCCAGAATCTCATCGCGCCAGGGCAGGATGTTGAACACATCGGGCGCAGGAAACGGCGTGTGGTGGAAAAAGGCGATCTTCACATCCGGACGCATCTGCCGCACGAAGCCCGGCACCAGCCACAGGTTGTAGTCGTGCACCCAGATCACCGCCCCCGGCGCGGCTTCGGCGCAGGCGGCTTGCGCAAACAGGCGGTTGACCTCGCGGAACACACTCCACTGGCAGTTCTCGGTGGAATAGAGCGAGGGAAAGCTGTTGAGAATGGGCCACAGCGCCTCTTTCGAGACGACGTGATAAAACTGGCTGATCTGCTCGGCGGTCAGCGGCAGCCGCACGACTTCATAGTTGCCATAACTGTCGTTCACCGTGATGCGGCGCTCGAACTTCGCAGCTTTTCCCGTCGGCGCTTTTTTCCACGCCACCCAGCTGGCGCGGTCGACCTGGCCGATGAAACCCTTGAGGGCCGGCACGATGCCGTTGGGGCTTTTGTTTTCCCTCAGAACGGTCTGGCCGCCCTCGCTGTATTCCTCATACGGTTGTCTGTGATAGACGATGACCAGAGATGAAGCCATTGAAGTCTCCCTGTTGATGAAATCGCTGCAAGGCGTCGAGCACCCCGGCTGCGCCCGGCTGGGCGCTGCGGTACACATTGGTATGCGGCGTGATGGCATGATCGAGCGCGGCCTCGCGGTTGCTCACGGCCACGCCGGTCAGGCCGGTCTGGAACATCGACAGATCGTTGAGCGTGTCGCCAGCCACCAGGGTGCGGTGTTCAGGCAGGCCGAGCGCGGCCAGGGTGCGCAACAAGGTCGAGCCTTTCTGCACCCCGCGCGGCAGCACGTCGAAATACTGGTTGTCCGACATCAGGGTGTCGAAGCCCAGTCGCCGCAACTCAGTCGCAGCCACCTGCACCGGCTCCGGACGACGGTAAAAATACGATCGTCTGCGACCGCTGTGCGGCGGTTGGGGCTGTAGCTCTGGATGTCGGCGTACGATGTCGTCGATCTGCTGCACGCGATCGGCAGGCCAGCTCGCGTCGAGCCACTGATCGATCGCCGCAATGGGCGCGAAGTCGGCGCCGGTCGCCACGCTGGTGCCCACATCGCCAATCACATGATCGGGTTGCACCGGCAGATCTCGCGCGAGTTGGCGCATGAAGTCCAACCCGCGACCGCTGACAAAAATCAGCACGATCTCGCTGCGGCGCTGCGCGATCCATTCATACAACGCCGCGCGCTGCGCCTCGTTGCCGCCCAGAAAAGTGCCGTCCAGATCGGTGGCCAGAATGGTTTGTGGCATCGACGCCTCCTTCATTGCGACTGCCGCGACTGCGCGCGGGACAGGGTGGGCCGCAAGCCCTGCACGTCGCGCAGCAGCCGGTGCGCATGCACGCCCGAACCGACGGGTAAGCCGAGCGCGTCGTCCTGCTGCACCGGCTGAGTCAACAGGCGCCGCAAGGCCTCCTCTGCCGTTTGACGGCGCCCCAGCACATCGCGCACCACAGCCGCCACCTGCAAATGCAGGCCCAGCCGCCGTTCCAGAATTTGCACCGACTGGCTACTGATCGCGCCTTCGGCCAACTCGCCCTCGCCGCCGGGGAATTCGCCGCGCCCCAGCTGCATGCCCAGCCGGGTGTTGCGCGATTGGGCCGATGACGCGGTGAGAAACAGATCGCCCGCACCCGCGCTCGACAACAGGGTTTCAGGGCGGCCGCCCAGCGCCAGGGCGAGGCGCCGCATGTCCTGCAAGCCGCGCGTCAGAATGGCCGCCCGCACGTTCTCGCCCTGCTCGCAGCTCATGGCCATGCCGCAGGCGATGGCGATCATGTTTTTGAGCGCGCCGCCGACCTGCACGCCGATGGCATCGTCCGTCACGTCGAGCTGCACCTGACCTGCTGCGAACGCCGTGCGCAAGCCCCCCATCAGCCGCTGCGCGTGGCTTTGCACATCGACCGCACCGCGCTGACGCAGGGCAGGCAGACCGACCGTGAGCGCCGCAGACTGCCCGCGCACCACCTCATGCGCAAAGCTCGGCCCGCCAATAGCGCCGATGAGCGCGCCCGGCCGCAACTCCTGCCGCAACACCTGAGTCATCAGCGCGCCGCTGTCGCGCTCGATCCCTTTGCAAGCGGCCAACACCACAGCGCGCCGCTGCAGCCAGGGCGCGGCAACGCGCGCCACCTCACGCAGCGCAGCCGACGGCACGACCATGAAGACCGCGTCGGCGCCGTCAAGCACCTCGGCCATCTGGCTGCTCGCCTTCAGGCCCGCAGGCAATTCCAGATCCGGCAAATGGCGCGGATTGCGCGCCTGGGTGGCGATGGCGTGGGTGAGATCGGGGCGGCGCGCCCACAGGCGCACCTCCAACCCGCCGCGCCGCAAGGCGCAGGCCAGTGCCGTCCCCCACGCGCCAGCGCCGATCACGGCAACAACGGGGGCAAGGGTCGGATTGCCGACGATGAATGATGAAGCAGAGTTCTGCATGGACTCTCCCAAGGTCGTGGACAACCCTGTAGGTTGTCCGATGGCAGAACGCCCAGCAAAGCGGGGCGTGGCGACTGGGTGGCCGCGCGTGCAGACGCGGCCGATGGGCATTCAGAGCGAATGCCATGAAGCGCGGGGTTGGCTTGAACCCCTAATGCCGTCCAGGGGACGAACGAGAAATTTCTGGCCCGCGAAGGCCAGGAGGCACACCAGAAGACACAAGTAGAACTCGCTACTTGTGGTGATATTTCTGGAGACTCATTGAATCAAAATATCAATGGATAGATTGTAAAGCAATTTTGAAGGAATTAAAACTTCAAAGTCACCAAATTACTTACAAGTTTTGGGACGATCCAAGGAACATCGAAGTGACACCCGATGATCTGTCTAAACCAGGTTCGAAACTCGCTGCGGCGCAGCAAAACGACGCCAAGCGCAGGCCAGACTCACCCCGCCTGTCGCGCGCCGTAGCGCAACCGCATGATCAGCACGGCCAGCGCCAGCAGGAAAGTCACCGCGTTGGCGCCAACCAGGGGCCAGCTCCGCTGGACGACACCATAGGCCAGCCAAAGCGCCACGCCCGCGGTGAACAGCGTGTACATGCCGAGCGAAATCCCCGAAACATCGCGCGTGCGAACCGTCAGCCAGGCCTGCGGCACGAAAGACACGGTGGTGAGAAACGCCGCGCCGTAGCCGATGAGATCGGTGAGGTGAAAGGCCATGAGGGACTCTCGAAAGATGGGGGGAGGTCGGCGAAGTGCGCGCTCAAGCCGTCTGCATGAAGCCGTTGATGAAGGCTTCCAGCGCAGGCCAGGCGCCGCCGGCGCGTGGGTCGTTGACCAGCGCGGCGAAGGTGTAGCGCTGCCCGGCACGGGTCTGCGCATACCCGGCAAGCGACAGCACGCCGTCGAGGCTGCCCGTCTTGGCGTGAATGCGGCCCGCGGTATCGGGGTCGCGGAAATGGCGGCGCAGCGTGCCGTCTTCTCCGGCCAAGGGCAGCGACGAGATGAATTCGGGCATCACCGGGCTGTTCCACGCCGAGCGCAGCAGGGCGTTGAGATCGGCCGCCGAAATGCGCGCGATGCGCGACAGGCCGCAGCCGTTGTCCAGCACCAGGCCGGGCATGGACAAATTGTGGGTGGACAACCATTGCTCCACCGCCTGCTGCGCCAGCCCCCAAGTGGCCCGCTGCGCACCCGCCTGTAGCGCCAGGGTGAGGAACACCTGCTGCGCCATGACGTTGTTGCTGTATTTGTTGATGTCGCGCACCAGCACGGCGAGCGCGGGCGAGTCCCACACGGTCAGTTCGGTGGCGCCCGCAGGCAGGTTGGCGGTGCGAACCCGCCCTTTCCAATCGATGCCGACCTGCGCAAACAGCGCGGCGAGCAAACGCTGCACATAAGCGTTGTCGCTCACCTCGGGGGCGATGTTCCAGGTCTGCGGCCCGCAGGCGGCCGCAAAACCCCCGGCGAAGCGCGGCGCGAAGGGCTGTTTCCAGTCGGCGCGCAGTTTGTCCTTCCAGTTGCCGCAGGCGCTGGCGGTGAGTTTGGGCGCTTCGCGCAGATCGAAGCCCGCCACCGGCGGCTCCACTGTGACACGCACCTGCTGTGCCTGAGCGTCGGGCACGAAGCCCAGGCGCAACACGCCGAAGTTCACCAGAAAGGGGTCGGGGCCGACGTTGTAGGGAGCGGTGGCGTCGCCGTCGAAGGCGCCGGGATTGTGCGGCGGAAGATCGAAAGCCTGACGATCGATGAGCACGTCGCCGCGAATACGGCGGATGCCCAGATCGCGCAGCCGTACCGCGATGCTCCACAGGTTGTCGGCCATCAGATGCGGGTCGCCGCTGCCGACGAAAGCCAGATCGCCCTGCAGCACCCCGGCGCGGATCGGCCCCGTGGCGTACACCGGCGTCTTCCACACATAGGCCGGGCCGAGAATGCGCAGGGCCGCGTAGGTGGTGACGAGCTTGAGCACGGAGGCCGGATTCATCAACGCGGCGCCGTTGAACGCGATCTGGGGCGACGGGCTATCGAGCGGCTGCAGCACGAAGGCGCAAGACTGCTGCGGAATACGCGCCGTCTCCAGCGCCTGCGCCACACCGGCAGGCAACGCCCCCGACCCGCCCAGCCCGACCTGCTGCGCCCGGGCCAGAAGCGGCATGCCGGTCACGGCCAGTGAGGAGATCAGAAAACGGCGGCGGCTGGGTAGCATGGCATGGGCGGCGAAGAAGATCAGTGGAATGGTAGAGGCTTGCGGAAAGGCTAGGTTCAAAACCCCTGCCTACAATGCGCCGCATCATGACGACCCGCCCCCCCTTCATCCACCAGTGGCAAGAGGCCGCCGAGCGCAACAATTCGGCGCTGTGCGTCGGTCTCGACCCGGAGCCCTCGCGCTTTCCGGCGCCGTGGACCAACGACCCGCTGCGGCTGTTCGACTTCTGCGCCGCCATCGTCGATGCCACGGCCGATCTGGTCTGCGCCTACAAGCCGCAGATCGCCTACTTTGCGGCGCTGGGCGCGGAGAACCAGCTCGAACAGCTCATCGCCCACATTCGCAAGGTCGCGCCGGGCGTGCCCGTCATCCTCGATGCCAAACGCGGCGACATCGGCGCCACCGCGGAACAATATGCCCGCGAGGCCTTCGTGCGCTTCAACGCCGACGCCCTGACGCTGTCGCCCTATATGGGCTTCGATTCGGTCGAGCCCTATCTGCGTTTCCCCGAGCGCGGGCTGTTCGTGCTGTGCCGCACCTCCAACCCCGGCGGCGCCGATCTGCAGACCCTGCCGCTTGTCGCATCGAACGCCAGCTCGGCCACAGGCGCCTCGGCCCACCTCGGCGATGAGCTGCTGTTCGAGCGCGTGGCGCGGCTGGCTGCGCTGGACTGGAACCGCCACGGCCAGAACGGCCTGGTGGCTGGCGCCACCAACCCGGCCGACATCGAACGCATCCGCGCCGTCGCCCCCGAAGCGCCGCTGCTCATCCCCGGCATCGGCGCGCAGGGCGGCGATCTCGCAGCCACTGTGCGCGCGGCGCGCGGCAACTTTCTCATCAACGCCTCGCGCAGTGTGCTTTACGCCAGCAACGGGCGCGATTTTGTCGATGCCGCAAGACGCGAAGCCCGCCGTCTGCGCGACGCCATCAACCAAGAGGTGCACGCCGCCTCCACCGCCCCGAACGCCCCATGAGCAACAGCAGCGCATCCACCACCGGCCTCACCCACTTCGACGCCGCCGGTCAGGCGCATATGGTCGATGTCGGCGCCAAGGATGAAACGCATCGCGTGGCCGTGGCCACCGGCTGCATCCGCATGCAGCCCGCCACCTTCGCCCTGGTGCAAAGCGGCAGCGCCAAAAAGGGCGATGTCATCGGCATCGCCCGCACCGCCGCCATCATGGCGAGCAAGCGCACCGCCGACCTCATTCCCCTGTGCCACCCCATCGCCCTCAACCGCGTGGCGGTGAACTTCGACCTGCAGCCGCAGGACAGCAGCATCCACTGCACCGTCACCGCCGAAACCCGCGGCCGCACCGGCGTTGAAATGGAAGCGCTCACCGCGGTGCAGATCGGCCTGCTCACCATCTACGACATGTGCAAGGCGGTGGACCGCGGCATGATCATCGACGGCGTTCGCCTGCTCGAAAAGCACGGCGGCAAGTCGGGCGACTGGGTCGCCCCCGCCTGAACGCCCGGCTAAGGCCGAGGCGCCTGAACCGCCCTGCGCGCAGGGACATGCCGCTGTTCCTACAATCGGGCGCATGAACATGATGACCGAACCCGCGCTGTTGCGCCTCGACGAGGCGCGCCGCGTCTTGCTCGACCCCTACCAGATCGACGAAATCGCCTTGCAGCGTGCGCTGGGCAGGGTGTTCGAGCACAAGCTCGACTATGCCGACATCTATCTGCAATACACCCGCTCCGAGGGCTGGAGCCTGGAAGAAGGCCTGGTGAAGTCGGGCAGCTTCGACATCGAACAGGGCTTTGGCATTCGCGCGGTACAGGGCGAGAAGACCGCCTTCGCCTATTCCGACGATATTTCCGAGCTGGCCTTGCTCGAAGCCGCCGACACGGTGCGCAGCATTGCCCGCGCGGGCAAGGGCAGCGCCAAAGTGCCCAGCGACACCCGCCGCAGCGCGGCGCGCGTGCTCTACGGCGCGACCGACCCGCTGGGCGCGCTCGATTCCAACGCCAAGGTGGCGCTGCTGCAAAAGGTGGACCGGCTGGCGCGCGCCAAAGACCCGCGCGTGGTGCAGGTCATGGCCAGCCTGGGCGGCGAACACGACGTGATGCTGGTGCTGCGCTCCGACGGTCTGCTGGCCGCCGACGTGCGCCCGCTGGTGCGCCTGAGCGTGAACGTGATCGTCCAGCAAAACGGACGGCGCGAGTCGGGATCGTCGGGCGGCGGCGGGCGCTATAGCCTGGGCTACTTCGACGACGCCCTCATCACGAAATATGTCGATGAGGCGGTGAACACCGCGCTGGTCAACCTCGAATCGCGCCCCGCGCCTGCGGGCGAGATGAGCGTGGTGCTCGGCCCCGGCTGGCCCGGCGTGCTGCTGCACGAGGCGGTGGGCCACGGTCTGGAAGGCGACTTCAACCGCAAGGGATCGAGCGCGTTCGCGGGCCGCATGGGCCAGCGCGTCGCCGCCAAGGGCGTGACCGTGCTCGACGACGGCACCCTGCCCGACCGGCGCGGTTCGCTCAACGTGGACGACGAAGGCAACCCGACACAGCGTAATGTACTGATCGAGGACGGCATTCTGGTGGGCTACATGCAGGACATGCTCAACGCCCGGCTGATGGGCCGCGCGCCCACGGGCAATGGCCGCCGCGAGAGCTACGCGCATGTGCCCATGCCGCGCATGACCAACACCTACATGCTGGCGGGCGACCGCGATCCGGCGGAAATCCTCGCCAGCATCGACCGCGGCCTGTACGCGGTGAACTTCGGCGGCGGGCAGGTGGACATCACCAGCGGCAAGTTCGTGTTCTCTGCCAGCGAAGCCTGGTGGGTGGAGAAGGGCAAGCCGCTCTACCCGGTAAAGGGCGCCACACTGATTGGCAACGGCCCCGACGCGCTCACCCGAGTGAGCATGATCGGCAACGATCTGCGGCTGGACAGCGGCGTGGGTACCTGCGGCAAGGAAGGCCAGAGCGTGCCTGTCGGCGTGGGCCAGCCGACCCTGCGCATCGACGGCGTGACCGTGGGCGGCACGGGCTGAGCTCAACCCGACCTTCATCCAGGCCCAGCAGCCGGACCGCAGCGATGCGTTCCGGCTGTTTCATTTTTTACTTGCGGTGACATCGGTGAAACCTGCTTTACGGTGGATGATGAACGGCCGAACACTGGCTACAGTGCATCCAAGCCGGACGCTGATCCGGCCTTCCCTCCCACACTGCTGAAGAAAGGTTTGCTCCATGAAACACACCACCCTGCTCGCCGTTGCGCTGACCAGCGCTGCCCTGGCCTTCCCCACGATCGCCTCGGCCGGGTTGCTGAAAAATCACGAACAAAAAGTGCAGTGCGAAAAACAGGCCAAGGAGCAGAGCCTCAAAGGCAAGGACCGCACCGAGTTCATCAAATCCTGCGTGAGCAAGGCCCAGGAATCCGCTGCACCCGCAACGGAGCAAGCCCACCACGAAACCAAGAAGGAAGAAGAGCATCACTCCATGCAAACCTCGGGCGCAGGCATGGCAGCGGCGGCGGGCGGCGGCGCGGGCAAGGTGTGGGTGAATGCCTCGACCAAGGTTTATCACTGCCCGGGCGACAAGTACTACGGCAAGACCAAGCACGGCGAATACATGAGCGAGTCGGCCGCCAAGGCGGCGGGCGATCATCCGGCGCATGGCAAGACCTGCAACTGATCGCAGATACTCCGGACTCAGCCCGCGCTAAGTGAGGCCGGTTAAGTTGTGGGCATTCTGATTTTCAGCCGCCGCCCCGTGCGGCCTTGCTCACCATGTCCACAATCGCCCTGCCCGAAGCGCGCTATCACCCCGTCTCCCGCCTGCTGCATTGGGCCATCGTGGCGCTGATCCTGCTGGAATATCCCCTGGCCTGGCTGATGACCGATCACCGCGGCGCGCCTGAAGATGCGCTGGCGACCTGGCATATCGGCGTGGGCACGACCATCCTCACTCTTTTCGTGCTGCGCCTGCTGTGGCGGCTGATCAAGACACCGCCGCCGCACCCGCCGATGCCCGCCTGGCAGGCGCTTGCGGCCCAGGCCACGCATGCGCTGCTCTATGCCGGATTCGTCTTGCTGCCGCTGCTGGGCTGGCTGGCCGCGTCGGCCCGCGAGTGGCCGGTGCATTGGCTGGGGCTATGGCCCCTTCCCGCACTGTTTCCGGCCAACGCCACATGGGCTGGCCTGCTGGGCGACGCGCATCAAGTGGTCGCTCTGGGGCTGCTCGGCTTGATCGGTCTGCACGTCGCTGCAGCGCTGTACCACGCCTTTATCCTGCGCGACGGCAGCCTGCGCCGCATGCTGTAAACAAGCTCAAACCACCTTCAGCCCGGCCAGCTCGGGCTTGGGCTCGGGCGGCGGAGTTTTGAGCGCCTCGAGCGCCTGCACCACCAGACGCGCCACAATCAGATTGCGCACCGGCTTGCGGTCGGCCGGCACCACATACCAGGGCGCCTGCGCAGTAGAAGTCGCCGCCAGCGCCTGGCTGTAGGCGGCCTGATAAGGCTTCCAAAACTGCCGCTCTTGCAGATCGGACGGGTCGAACTTCCAGTGTTTGAGCGGGTTGTCGATGCGCTCCTGCAAGCGCTCGCGCTGCTCGTCAAAGCTCAGGTGCAGAAAACACTTGACGATGGCCGTACCCGATTCCGCCAGCATCTGCTCGAAATCGGTGATCTGCCGCAAATAGCGCTTCATCTCGCCGTTCTTCAACTCACCGTGCACCCGGCGGATGACCGGTTCCTCGTAATGACTGCGGTTGAACACACCGATGCAGCCCAGCGGCGGCACCTGCGCATGCACCCGCCAGAGAAAGTCGTGCCGCCGTTCCTGCACGCTGGGTACGCTGAACGACGCAGCGTGGATGCCCAGCGGATTCACCCCGGTGAACACCGCCTTGGTCGTGCTGTCCTTGCCCGCCGAATCCATGCCTTGCAACACCACCAGCAGAGCTTGCTCGCGGCGGGTGAACATCGCGTCTTGCAGCTCGCCGATCTGGCCGCGCAGGCGGTCGAGCTCGGCCTCGATCTCGTCTTTGGAAGGGTCGCCCGGCAGGTCGATCAGCGTGGCGCGGTCCGAGAGGTCGAGGTTGTCTTCGGGGTCTACCCGCAGACGGCGCAAATCGGTCAGTAGGGGCATGTCAGAGGGCATGTCAGCTTCAGCGTCTCACACCCTTGGCCAGCAGCGCCAGATTTTTACGGGCGCGTTCTTCACCTTGCTCGGCGGCCAGCGTCCACCAATGCCGCGCTTTTTCGACGTCAGGCAGCTTGCCCAGCCCGCGGTAGTACAGCACGCCGAGACCGAACTGCGCCTGCGCATCGCCCAGCTCCGCCGCCCGCTGGTACCAGCCGGCCGCCTGGGTGTAGTCGAGACTGCCGCCCCGACCCATCGCCAACAAGGCGGCAAGCTCGCGCTGCGCCTCGGGCATATCCATCTCGGCGGCCTTGCGCAGCCAGGCCACGGCCTGCGCATCGTCCTGCTCGACGCCCTGGCCGGTGACGAACAGATGTCCGTAGCGGTAGCAGGCTTCACGATGGCCCTGATGCGCAGCAAGAGAGAACATCGCCGCAGCGCCCGAAGGATCGGCCGGGCCGCAACGTCCGTTGAGCAGAAAAATGCCCAGATTGCACTGGCCCGCCGCGTCGCCCGCCTCTGCGGCACGCTGATACCAGACCTGGGCCTGTGCGTCGCTGCGGGGCACCCCGCGCCCATGCTCGTACAAAAAACCCAGACCATTCATCGCCCGGGCCAAACCCGCTTCGCAGGCTTGGCGCCACAGGGCCAACGCCTGCGCATCGCTTTGTTCCACGCCGCGCCCGTGTATGTAGAGCCAGCCCAGGTTGTACCGGGCCCCGGCAGAACCCTGTTCGGCCGCCTTGCGATACCAGTGCGCCGCATGAACAAAGTCCTTGCGGTCGTGATAGTGCGCGCCCAGCCACTCTTGCGCGGCCGCATCTCCCTCATGCGCCAGGACTTCGAGCGGATGCTGCGTCTCGCTGAAGTCGAGATGCTGGGGCGGTTGGGTGTGAATGCCGAGATCGAGCTCGGCGGAACGTGGGGTACTCATGGGCGCGGCGATTTTTTGCAGGCAAGCAGCATACCCCCGACTCGCCCCGGAGCGGAACATTGCGGCGATATGCTTCGTACTCTTGATTCAACCCAGAATTTCCATTCGGCGGGGCTACGCCCCTACATGGGCGCTGGCGGGCGGTTTGGGGCGTCTTCGCCCCCGCGTTTCGCGCCCATAGCTCAGGCTATGGGCTTGTCGCGCAAGGCCAAATCCATCCCCAATCCGCCGCGCCATCATCCCATGTCCTAATGGAAAATCTGGGTTTAACGTGTTTCTTCCCGTGTTTGTTCCTTTTTTGCGGAGACTCTTTCATGCGCCGCTGGATATCCCTTCTCTTGCTTTCCGCCGCCCTGCTGAGCCTGAGCGGCTGCGGCTACAACGCCCTGCAGTCGTCCGACGAGCAGATCAAAGCGAGTTGGGCCGAGGTGCTCAACCAGTATCAGCGCCGGGCCGATCTGGTGCCCAATCTGGTGAACGTGGTCAAGGGTTACGCCGCGCATGAAAAAGACGTGTTCGTCCAAGTGACGCAGGCGCGCGCCAAGGTCGGCCAGATCCAGGCCACGCCCGAACTCATCAACGATCCGGCCGCCTTTGCCAAGTTCCAGGAGGCGCAGGCGCAGATGACCAGCGCGCTGTCGCGCCTGATCGCGGTGTCCGAAAACTATCCGCAGCTCAAGGCCGATGGCGTGTTCCGCGATCTGCAGGCCCAGCTCGAAGGCACGGAGAACCGCATCGCCGTGGCCCGCATGCGCTACATCGAAGCCGTGCAGAACTACAACAACCTGGTGCGCCAGTTCCCCAGCAACCTCACTGCCATGGTGGTGGGCATGAAGGTCAAGCCCAGCTTCACCGTGGAGAACGAGAAAGCCATCTCGGTGGCGCCCAAGGTGGACTTCGGCGGCGCGGCCCCCGCGCCGGCCCCGTCCAAGTAAGTCGGCATGACGCTGTTGCGCGGAATCTGGAAGCGCTGGCTGGCCGCGCTGCTGCTGTGCGGCCTTGGCACGCTGGTCTGGGCCGCGCTGGCGCCGGTGCCCGCGCTCACCGCGCCGGTCACCGACCTCACCGGCACCCTCACCGCAGAGCAGACCGCCACGCTCGATCAGGAACTGCGAGCCTTCGCCACGCGCAAAGGCAGCCAGATCGCCATCCTCATGGTGCCCAGCACCGCGCCGGAAGCCATCGAGCAGTACAGCATTCGCGTGGCCGAGGCGTGGAAGCTGGGCCGCAAGGCGCAGGACGACGGCGTGCTGCTGCTCGTCGCCAAGGACGACCGCGCCATGCGCATCGAAGTCGGCTACGGGCTGGAAGGCGCCATTCCCGACGCCATCGCCAAGCGCATCATCGCCGAGGTCATCACCCCGCAGTTCAAGCAGGGTGACTATTTCGGCGGACTGCAGGCAGGCGTGCAACAACTCATGAAGCTGATCGACGGCGAGCAACTGCCGCCGCCGCAGGCCGTCGCGCCGGGCGCAGACCGATCCAGCGCGCAGGAAATCGGCTTCATGGTGTTGATCGGCGCGGTCGTGCTGGGCTCGGTGCTGCGCAGCGTGCTCGGCCGCACCGTCGGCGCCGGGCTGAGCGGACTGATCGCTGGCGGCGTGGGGTGGTGGCTCGTCGGCTCCGTGCTGTTGGGGCTGACCTTCGGCGCGCTCGCCTTCCTTGCCGTGTTCAGCGGCATACGCATGGGAGGTGGGCCGGGCGGACTGGGTGGTGGTGGCTTCGGCGGCGGATTCGGCGGCGGCAATGACCGCGGCTCGGGCGGATTCAGCGGCGGCGGCGGTGGTTTTGGCGGAGGCGGCGCTTCGGGCCGGTGGTGAGATGCGTTGGTCCCGTCTGCTACGACACCTGCGCTTTGCGCCCTGGCAAACCCGCCGGGCGTTTCCGCAAGCCACGCTGGGCGCCATTGCCAAGGCCATCCACGCGGCTGAGCTGGCGCACGGCGGCGAAATCCGCTTTGCGGTTGAAGGCGCGCTCGATCTGCCCGAACTCTGGCGCGGCCTGAGCGCCCGCGAGCGCGCCATCGAGGTGTTCTCGCACCTGCACGTCTGGGATACGGAGCACAACGACGGGGTGCTGATCTACCTGCTGCTGGCCGAGCGGGACGTGGAAATCGTGGCCGACCGCGGCATCCACCAACGGGCGCCGAGCGACGCTTGGGAGCAGGTGTGCCGCAGCATGGAAGCGCTGCTGCGCCAGGGCCGCTTCGAGGCCGCCGCGCTGCAGGGCGTGGCCGAAGTCAGCGGCCTGCTCGCCCAGTATGCGCCCCCGCGCAGCGGCGAAAAACGCAACGAGTTGCCCGACTGGCCGGTGGTGCTGCGGCTTTAGGGCCTGCTGGCCCTACTTCAACCCAGATTTTCCATTAGGACATGGGATGATGGCGCGGCGGATTGGGGATGGATTTGGCCTTGCGCGACAAGCCCATAGCCCGAGCTATGGGCGCGAAGCGCGGGGGCGAAGACGCCCCAAACCGCCCGCCAGCGCCCATGTAGGGGCGTAGCCCCGCCTAATGGAAATTCTGGGTTCAAGGAAACAAACCCTTGAACAGGCCAGGAACCCCCTTCTGCAGCGGCTGGGCCTGGGCGGGTGCGAGCTGTTTCTGCAGTTCGTTCTGCAAGGTGTTTTTCAAGGTCTGCTTCAACAGATTCCCGCCCGCCTGCGACCACAACACGGTGTAGCTCGGCTGGGCAAAACTGCCCGCGATACGCACCGGCACGGTGACGCCGCGCAAGACCGCGAGATCGGCCCCGCCCTGGCCGCGCAGCGGACCGACGACGGCGGGCAGCAGCAGATAGTCCAGACGCTGCCGGGGCAGATCGAACCAGCCCTCGCCGCCCACGCGCAGCAGCGGGCTCTGCACCATTAGGTCGCTGTTGTTCGCCACCCCGTTCTGCAGCACAAAGGTGGCGCCGAGCGCGGTGAAATCAGTCTGCTCACCCGGGGTGGCGGCGAACTGCCCATCCTTGCGTGCCGCCAGCAGGGCGCGGGCGTTACGCAGCATCTGTGCCAGATTGAAGCCCTTCACAGCGCCGTTGCGCACATCGAGCCGCGCCTTGCCCGACAGGCTGGCGATGAGCGCGGGCAGCGTCTTGCCCTGTGCCGACAGGTTCATCGTCCAGTTGGCCTTGCCGAGCAGAAAATCTTTGCCGACCAAAGCCTGCAATACCGGCTGCACGCTGACATCGCGCCCGCTTTGCTGCAGGGTGTATTGCTGCTGCGCCAGATTCACCCGCAGATTCGCGTCCACACTGCCGCCAAAGCCCTGCGCTGTGAAAGGCTGCAAGGCCAGCGTTTTGCGGTCGCTGGTCAACTGGCCCTGCACCGCGCTCCATTGCATGCCCTTGAACAACAGACTGCCAATCTTGAACTGCGCGCCCAGCCCGAGTTTTTGAAAGGCCGACAGGTCGATGGACGCAGGCGCGGCGGCCTTGGGTTGGGCGGCGGGCGGCGGCAGCCAATCGTCGAGGTTGAGGCGGTCGGCATTCACGTCGAGGCGCAGGGTGTCGGGCTGCGCCCAGCCGCCCGACAGCTTCATCCCGCTGCCGGCCACCAGGCCTTGGAGCTGAAACTGCGCAGTAGGTCCGTTCATGGGGCCGTTCGCGCCGCCGTCGTATTGCGCATTGCCCTGCAGCGCCAGGGTCTGCGGTTTGGCGCCGGGGGTGAGCTGGCCCGAGAGCTTGATCGCGGGCAGAACATAGTGCGCATGAGTGAGGTCGAGCTGCAACGGCGAGGCCAGAGTCAGGCGCATCGCCCCCGTCTTTCCGGCGGCGCCGCGCTGCACATCGCACTGCGCCACGGGAACGCGCAGCGCGCTCCAGGCGCCCGCGGCCTGCTGGGCCTTGCACTGCAGCTGCAGCGCCTGCACCGCGCCGATCTCGGCGCTGGCATCGAGCGGCCCGATCTGCACGGTGTCGCCCTTGGCTTCGAGCGTTGGCAGGCTGATCTGCGCACTCAAGTTTTCCCCGCTCTCGGTGCGGCCGGTGGTCTTGATGCGCCATTGCCGCGTCGTCAGCGCCCACATCGAGCCGGTGCGCAGCCCGAGTTGGTCGGCGTTGAGCTGGGTCTGCATCGCCTTCAGTCCCGGCACATCGCCCTGCGCCGACAGCGCCAGATCGGTCAGCACCACGCTGTGCTGCGCCGTGTCGGCCAGCAGCTTGCCGCGCAGGGCGATGCGGGTTGCCAGCGCGGGCTGGACAAAGCGCGCCGTGGTCTCCAGATGGAAGGCCCCGGCGTTGCCGCCGTCCAGGCCGGAAAGGCCGACGTCTAGGCCGTCGAGCTGGCCGTGGAGCTTGGCCTTGTCGTCGTCGTAAAAGAGTACGCCCTGCTCCACCTGCAGACGGTGCACCGACAGGCCCAGCGGGCTGCGCGGGGGCGCGGATTCGGGCTTGCTGTCGGGCAGCAGGTCGGCGAAATTCAAACGCCCCTGCGCGTCGCGGGCCACATGAATCTGCGGCTTGATCATCACCACCCGATCGACCACCAGCTTGCGCCGCAGCAGCGCGAACAGATCGAGGTGCAGTCGCAGGTCGTCAGCCCGCGCGAAAACGGCGGGAGAGTCGCGCTCGCTCAAGGAAAACGGCCCGGTGCGCAGCGTCAGTGGCGGAAACAGCGTGAGCTCGATCGTGCCGGGCAACGTCAACGTGCGGTGCTCGCGCTCCTGCACCACCTGGATCAACGTGGCCTTGTATTGGTTCGGATCGAAGGTGAGCAGCAGAATGCTCATGCCGCCCACCACCAGAATGACCGCAGCCAGCAGCGCCGCCAGCAGCCCCTTGAACAGCCGCATCGGCCAGCGCCTGCGCGGCGCGGGTGCGTCGGGCTGCGGCGCAGTGACCTCAGTCATGGGCGGGAATTACGCCCAGGCGCTGATGCGCCGGGGGCACAATGCGGGTTTTGTCGGTCAACATGGCGGCTGATTTTAGGCAGCTTGTCTGACAGCCCGAAGTTCCCAGAAACACAGCGCTTCAAGCGCAGCCATTCCATCATGTCCTCCCCTTCTTCCGACCTTCTGATCTGCGGTGGCGGCATTGCAGGCAAGGCCTGCGCGCTGGCGCTAGCGCAGATCGGGCTGCAGGTCACCCTGCTGGGCGCGCGCCCGGCCGCCGCCCTGCCGACCCAGGGCTATGCCCAGCGCCTTTACGCGCTCAACGCAGCCTCAAGGCAATTGCTCGAAGAGCTGCGGGTCTGGCCGCAGATGCCGCCTGAGCGCATTCAGCCCGTACAGGCCATGCACATCCGCGCCGATGGCGCCCAGCTCGCCTTCGATGCCCGCGACGCCCGCAGCGAGGCGCTGGCCTGGATCGTCGAATCCGGCGCCATCGAAACCGCGCTCGATCTGGCGCTGCGCTTCGAGCGCCGCGTTGTGATCGACTCGGCCCAGGCCGCGCGGCTGCAACGCCAGCCCGCGGCGGCAGGCTGGCAGGTGCAGACCGATGACGGCCGCACCCTGCAGGCCGCGCTGCTCATCGGCGCCGACGGCGAGCACAGTCTGGTGCGCAAGGTCTCGGGCATCGCGATGGATACGCACGACTACCTGCAGCGCGGCGTGGTCGCCAATTTCCTCTGCGCCGCACCGCACGAGGGCGTCGCCTTCCAAACCTTTGCAGATAGCGGCGTGATCGCCCTGCTGCCGCTGGCGCCGATGCAGGGTCGGGCGATGGTGTCGCTGGTCTGGTCGGCCCCCGAGGCGCTGGCGCTGGAACTGCTCGACTTGTCGCCCGAAGCTCTGGCGCAGCGCGTCGAAGCGCACCTGCCCGCCTTGCGCGCGCAACACCTCGGGCCGCTGCAGGCCACCGGCCCCGCCGCAGCCTGGCGCCTGCAGCGCCAGCTGGCCCGCCGCACCGTGGCCGATGGTCTGGTGCTGATTGGCGACGCCGCGCATCGCGTGCATCCGCTGGCCGGTCAGGGCCTCAACCTGGGTCTGCAAGACGTGCAGGTGCTGGCCCGCACCCTGCAACAGCGCAGCGCCGGCCAGGCCGTGCACGACCCGCGGCTGCTGCGACGTTATTCCCGCGCGCGGGCCGAACAGGTGCTGGCGCTCGCCACCACCACCGACACCCTCGCCCGGCTGTACGGCGCGGGCAGCCGGGTGCCCGGGCCGCTGCGCGCGCTGGGCCTGCAGACCGCCAATGCCCTGCCGCCCGTCCGGCAGTTGCTCACCCGCTATGCTTCGGGTCTTCCCTATCTTGCCTGACGCGCGTTTGTGCGCACTCCCGTCTAAATGAACTCTTTGCTCTCCCGCTCCGTTGCGCGCGTTCTGCGCGGTGTCGCGCTGTCCGCGGCCTTCCTGTCTCTGCCGGTCATGGCGCAAACCCTGGCCGAAACCCGCGCCGCACTCGAAAAGGCCATGCCGGGTCTGCCCGCCAGTGCCAAGATCATCAAAACCCCCTATGCGGGGCTGTATGAAGTGGACGTGGGCAGCAAGATTTTTTACACCGACGCCAAGGCCACCTTTTTGTTCGCAGGTGAGATTTTCGACACCAAGACCCAGACCAACGTCACCAAGGCCCGGATCGACGATCTGCGCCGGGTGAACTGGAAGGATCTGCCGTTCAAAGACTCGTTCAAGCTGGTGTTCGGCAACGGCAAGCGCCAGATCGCGATTTTTGAAGACCCGTATTGCCCATACTGCCACAAGATGGAAGCCACGCTGGAAAAGATGAGCAACGTCACGCTGCATGTGTTCGTCGTGCCCATCATCCGCCGCGAATCGATGCAACAGGCGCGCGACATCTGGTGCGCCCCCAACCGCAGCAAGGCCTGGCTGGACTGGATGAACAAGCAAGTGCAGCCGCCCGCGGCCGCGGCGACTTGCGTCGACCCGCTCAAGGCCAATGTGGAGCTCGCGGAGAAGCTGGGCATTTCGTCCACCCCCACGCTGATCTTCACCGACGGCGACCGCATGGAAGGCGCCCTGCCGCAAGAAGAAGTCGAAAAGAAGCTGGCCGCAGTCAAGTAAATCAAGCCAAGCCGAAGCGCCACAGCAGATACACCGCCATGCCGCCCGCGATGGCGGCCAGTAGTTTGCGCGTACCCAGTGCCAGCGCGGCACTGGTCAGCGCACCGGCCAGCCAGGGGTTGCGCCAACTCAAATCCCAGTGCTGGCCGTCGGGCAGCAACACCATGGGCACGACGATGGCGGTGAGCACCGCCACCGGCACATGGCGCAGCGCCTGCTGCACTCGCGGCGAAAACCTCAGCCGCCCGCCCAGGCCGAACAGGGTGTAGCGGATGGCAAAGGTCACCGCGGCCATGCCGACAATCACCGCCCACAGGCTCCAGTTCATCGCGGGTCTCCTGCGGCTTGCAGACGGCGGCGACCATCCATCCACACCCCGACCGCCACCCCGGCGAAGGCGGCGAGCATCAGGCCGAGCTTGTATGGCAGGTCGCGCGCCGCCAGCGCCACCACCGCCGCAGTGAGGGCCACGGCGATGCTGGGACGTTCGCGCAGCAGCGGCGCGACGATGCCCACGAAGGTGGCCACGAGCGCGAATTCGAGTCCGAGATGCGTCAAGGCCGGGCTGGCCTGCCCCAGAAACGCGCCGACCGCCGTCCAGCCCAGCCAGTTGGCGTACATGGCCGCGCCCGATCCCGCCGTGTACCAGTGTTTGAACGGAGCGCCATCATCGCGGGCGTAGCGGTGATGCACCGCGGCGTAGGTCTCATCGGTCAGCCAGAACGCCAGCAGCACCCGCCAGCGCTGCGGCAGCCGCGCCATCTGCGGCTGCAGGCTCGCGGCGTACAGCAAGTGGCGCAGGTTGACGACCAGAGTGGTGAACACCACGACTAGCGCGCTGGCGCCGGTACCCAGCAGACTCAGGGCGATGAACTGCGCCGATCCGGCGAACACCAGCGCCGACATGCCCAGCGCCCCGACGATGCCCAGCGGACTGGCCGATGCCAGCGCGCCGAAAATCAGCCCGAAGGGCGCAGCGCCCAGGAGCAGCGGCAGGGTATCGCGCGCGCCGAGGAGAAATTCGGTGGAACGTCCCGCCGGGTGAGGCGAGGCAGAAGAAATCGACGTCATGCCGACAGACTAGCGGCACGGCTCGATGCGGTCTTGAACGTTCTTGCTCTGGATATAACCGCCAGGCGTGACGCCGAAGGCGCGCTTGAACAGCCGGTGCAGATGCGACTGGTCGGCAAAGCCCAGACTCGCCGCCACCTCCGCCGGACTCAGCCCGCCGCGCAGCAGGCGCTTGGCCTGCGCCAGCCGCCACTGGTTGCGCCAGGCATGCGGCGGCAGTCCGACGCTGCGCGAGAACACGCGGTTGAGGTGCCAGGGGCTCAGGCCCACCGCGCGCGCCAGATCGTCGAGAGTCAACGCTGCGTCGGGGTCGGCCCGCAACAGCTCCTGCGCTCGGCGCACGGCGGCATCCTCGCATCCTGTGGCGGGCTCGACCACCCCGGCGTGGCGCAACAGCGGCGTCATGGCCTCGCGCCAGGCGCAGCTGCGATGCAAGGGATCGCGGCAGGCGATCAGCACGGCGTGCAAGCCCTGCAAAGCACGGAACAACGCCGGGTCGTCGAACACCACCCGATCGAACACCGGCAGCCGCGCTTCGCCGTCGCGCAGCTCGGCCATGAGTTCGCCTAATTTCTGGGGCGCTGGGTAAAGTGCGCGGTAAGACCAGCCGGACTCGCCGCCACTCTGGCCCGTATGCACCTCTGCCGGCGGGATCACGATGATGCTCCCCGCGTTCGCCACGCCTTCCGCCCGTCTGCAACGAAAGCGCTCGCTGCCTTGTTCGATCAAGGCCACGACAAAGGTGTCGTGCACATGCGGTGCAAACCGGTGATGCACATAACGCGCCGTCAGCAGTTCCATGCCTGCGAAATCCGGGGCGATGTGCATGCGGGCCGATTCGGTCTGCGGTGCGATGGCGGGTGAGGACATGCGCAGATTGTCCTGCAGACGCCGAGCGCTTCGACACAAAGTTGCGCCGCACAAAAACCCTGCCCCACACTCGGAAGCACATGATTTGTCACTGCATTGGGCGTACAAGCTGTGGCACCCCCGAATCGACTTGACAGGAGACCGTGATGCGTCTGTTCCATCTTGAACCGTCCGATACCCAGCAGCTCGCGCAATGGTTGCAGCAGGCCGACGCGCTGGTGCTCGCCCAGGGCGGCAGCGATGTGCTCAGCGGCACTTTGCAGGATCTGCCCATTCTCCAGAACCTTATTGCGCAGCACCTGGCCGCGCCCACACCCGAGCAGCTGCACGCCGTTTCGGCCGCGCTCGGCCGTGTCTTGCTGCATGAGCAGGCGGGCAGCGAATGGGCCATCGTGCAAGGCGTGCATCAGCGCGGCTACGCCATCCGCCGCATGGGCACCCTGCACTGGGTGTCGCCCGAGGGCGCCCTGCGCTCGCATCTGCACGGCGGCGCCCGGCTCGACCTGCGGCAGCTGTTCGCCAGCTTGTGCGAGCGGCTCAACCCCCCGGCCCTTGCCGCTTGAAGCGGCGCACCCTGCGGTGATGAAGCCGCGCTTGATGAGACCGGCTTATGAAGTCGGCTTGAGCGGCGTGTAACCGTCGTTCAGGGTGTGCAGGAAGGCGATGATGTCGCGCATGTCCTGCGCGGTCATCGCGGGTTGTTCGCCCAGCTTGCGGTTGAGCGGCGGATCGGTCACGTCCACATTGGCGCGGTACTGCGGCGGCAGGTCGTCGTACTTTTGCACCTGGCCGCCCACGGTGGGGTAGATTCTGCCCGGCTGCACGTCGCGGAAGTTGTAGAAATCGAGCACCTGCTTGAGCGAGTGATAGACCCCGTTATGGAAATACACCGGCCGCTGCGCCACATTGCGCAGCGTGGGGGTGAGGAACATGCCGCAGTAGGCAGTCTGGTTTTTCAGGTCGGTGCGGAAGGGGCCACACAGCCCGATATCGAAGTAGTGCGGGTTCTGGTTCGCCGGAATCTGTGGATTACGCGGCACGCCCAGCGCCTCGTACTGCGTGTCGGTGAACAGCGGCGGCAGATGATCCTTGGTCGGCTGATCAAAATGGCAGGCAGCGCAATCGCCCTTGTTCACATCGTTGAACGCCAGATAGCCGCGCATTTCCTGCGACGTCAGAGTCGCCCTGCCCTGCAGCCAGGCGTCGTATTTGCTGTTGAAGGCGTGGAACTGCGGGTCTTCGATCTGGTAACGGGCGATGGCGAACAACGCTTCGGAAACCGTCTGCTTCGGGTCTGCAAACACATTGGGGCCGAAGAGTTGCAAAAACATCTTGGCATACGGCTGGCGCTCGATGATGGCGGCCACGCGCTGCGGCGTGCCCGCGTCCATTTCCACCGGGTTGAACAGCGGGCCACCCGCCTGCTGCTGCAGGGTGTTCACCCGCCCGTCCCAGAACAACCCGCCGGTGGGCACCAGATTTTGTACCGACCGCGCCGTACTCTGTGCGGTCTTCTTCGCCCGCTGGCTGGTCTGCCCCAGCGCCGCGAGTTGCTGCAGGGTGATGGTTTCGTTCTCCTCGTTGTCCGGGCCGATGGAGAACGGCTGCTGCCGGTAGAGGTAGGCCAGCGACGGCGGCGGGCGAAAGCCGGGTGAGGTCATATTCGGCCCGCCCAGCATCACCGGCCCGCTGCCCGGCGGCGGGTTGTAGCCATTGGCCGGGTCATGACAAGACGCGCAAGACTGCTTGCCCGAGGCTGAAAGCGCCGTATCAAAAAACAACTGACGCCCCAGTTGCGCCACGGCCGAGAGGGGTTGCTGGGGCGGCAGCACGAGCTGCACCGGATGCGGATTGCCGCCTAGCGCAAAGGTGAAGCTCTGCACCGGATGCTGCAGCCAAACGACGGGGGGAATGCTCGGCTGCTCGTGCATGCCCCAGGCCAGCGCGCCGCCGCCCCCCGCAAGGGCAACGACCAGCGCAATGGCCAGGCGGCGTGCCCAGTGCGAGCGGCGTGGCTTGCTCGCAGGCTCCTGCGCAGCAGCCGAAGAAGCGACGGCAGGGGTGGATGAGGTAACGGACATGGTGCGGCTTCTCGGCGAATTTCAGTCTTTTCCGCGAGTCTCGTGGCGGACGAAACCCGCGGAAAAGACCGCCCCGAGCGGGGCGGCCTGCGGGGTACCAGCGGGACTTGGCCGATCAGCTTTGCTTGGTGAACAGCGAGACGTTGAACTGCGGCGTCAAGCTGCCCGCAGGCGGGGCGCTCAGCACCGTGCCCTGCGCCGGATCGATGAACACCTTGGGCGCGCTGCCCGTCGGTTTGCTGAAGTCGAACAGGTTGTTGATCGAGCCCGCCGCGGCGTCGAACGACCCACCGCCCAGGCGCTGGCCGCCGAGCCAGTTGTCCTCGATGAACCGCACGATGGACGCCTGACTGATGGGCGTGTTGCTCACATAGTTGGTCTTGGCCCAGGGCGAGATCACCAGGAAAGGAATGCGCGTGCCCGGACCGCAGCGGCCATTGACCGGCTTGCCGTTCACGCCACTGAGCGGCGTGCCCTTGCCGCACACGCCCGCCCCATTGAGCTGGTCAGCCTGGCTGTCGAACGAGGGATTGGTGGTGTTGGCAAACGCATGGTCATACCAGCCATCGGAATCGTCCCAAGTGACGATCACGGCGGTGCTGCTCCACTGCGGCTGCTGCTCCAGGAAGTTGACGACCTGCGTCACGAAGGCCTGCTCGTCCAGCGGGTCGGAATAGCCGGCGTGACCATCCTCGAAGGCCGGGGCCTTGAGATAGGCCACAGCGGGCATATTGCCGGCCTTCACTGCGGCAAAGAAGTCCTGCAAGCCGTATTCGTGATTGGCCGGATCGGCAGTCTTGTTGTCGGTCTCCAGGGTGTGACCGATGGCCAGGGTCGAGCTTGGGCGGGCGTGCGTGGGGTTGGCCGTGCTCTTGTAGTACTGAAACCAGTTGTGGTGCTGGATGTAGTCGCCCACGGTGGAGTTGACGACTGGTGAGAAGGTGCTGCGCTTGCAGCCCGTCGTGCCGTTGGGGTTAGTCGCGCCAAGGTTGAACCCACCCATGAAACCACCCCAAGAGATGTTTTTGGCGTTGAGCAGATCGCCGATGTTCTTGCCCGACATCGAGACTTGATTCGTTGGGCTGGAACAGATGTCATAGGCCGGATCGACATCGTTGATCAAGCCGTAGCCGCCCTGCCCGTCACTGATGTAGTACGAATACTTGCTCAGGGTGAAAGGCTGGTCCGTGGTCGCCACCAGCTGCACGCCGTTGGTCTGGCCGCTCACCGCTTCGAGCGCACCCGGGGTAGACGGGCCGTAGGTGTCGGTATAGGCGTCATCGCTCAGGGCGAAGTTCTGCGCGTAGTTCCACAGCGCGGTGACGGTGTTGCCGTCGTAGTAGCCCATGACCTGGCCCTTGGTACCGAAGGCGCCCACGCCGCCCGTCGTCGCCGCGCCGGTGTATTTCGGGAACAGGTCGGCCTTGCCACCGTCATAAGCCTGTTGCTCGGCGGTGTAGGCGTGGTTCTGGTCGGCGGTGGCGGCCTGGGTGCGGTCGAGACGGTAGGGCTCGGCGGCATCGGCGCCGTTGGCGGTGTCGGTGAAGTTGGGGTTGTTGCTCAGCAGATTGGCGCTGACCAGATTGTTGACCGCAGGCGTGCCCGCCTTGGCGGTGAACGCCGGTTCGCCCGCCGGGTTGGTGGCCGTGGGATAGGTGGCGTAGTAGTGGTCGAACGACACGTTTTCCTGATACAGCACGACCACATGCTTGATCGGCGTGGCCGTCGCGAGCGCGCGGGCCGCGGTGTAGCTGGTGCCGGGCACGGTGGGCGAGGCCGCGACAGAATTGGAACCGCCGCCGCAGGCAGCCAGCGTGATGGCAGCCACGGCAACCGCCGAGGCCAAGAGGGTTTTGCGCAACATGGTGAAACTCCCTGAAGAGTGTGAACGATGGATCGCGTGGGGGCTGATCGCAGCCCGTGCTTCACGCAACAACCGTGATTCTTGAGAGCGCAAATGTCGCTTCCGTGACCAAGTTCCTCAGGGCAACAACTGGTTTCAATCCATACGGATGGATAACGGTTTGTCGCAACCAGACAAACTGCAGGCGTCCGGTTTCCGCCTTAGCCGCACCCAAATCTGGGCGTGAGGTAAGTTCAGCGCGCGAGGCTTTTCAGCGCCTGGCGGATGCCGTCGTCCACACTGCAGCCTTCCGGCAGCGCTTTGGCGGCGGCCGCTGCCTCGCGCTCGGAATAGCCCAGCGCGATGAGGGCCTGCAGCACATCGGAGGCGCTGCCCGCGGCGGCCGTTGCGGCCCCGCCCAGATCGGCGCCGAGCTTGCCCTTGAGTTCGAGCAGCAGGCGTTCGGCGGTCTTTTTGCCGATGCCCGGCACGCGGGTAAAGCAAGCGGCGTCCTGCTGCGTGACGGCTTGAGCGATCTCGCTCACGCTCAGCCCGGAGAGCACGGCCAGCGCAATGCGCGGGCCGATGCCGCTGATTTTGAGCAGCTCACGAAACGTGCTGCGCTCCCCCGCAGTAGCGAAGCCGTAGAGCAGATGCGCGTCTTCTCGGATGACGGTGTGAATGAGCAGGGTGACGGCGTGCCCCACCGTGGGAAGGTCGTACAGCGTGCTCATCGGCACGTCCACCTCATAACCCACGCCGCCCACGTCGAGCAGAATCTGCGGGGGGGATTTGTCGAGCAGGGTGCCGTGCAGTCGTCCGATCATGGGCGAAACTGTAGCAGCCGCAACCGCTAACATTCGCGGATTGTTCTGCGACGACACTCCATGACCCGACCTTCCTCCTACAGCAAAGAAGACCTCATCACCTGCGGCGAGGGCCGCCTGTTCGGCCCCGGCAATGCGCAGCTCCCTTTGCGCGAAATGCTGATGATGGACCGCATCACCCGCATCGCCAGCGAAGGCGGCACCTACGGCAAGGGCGTGATCGAGGCCGAACTCGACATTCATCCCGACCTGTGGTTTTTCGGCGTGCACTTTCAGGGCGATCCGGTGATGCCCGGCTGTCTGGGGCTGGACGCGATGTGGCAGCTCGTCGGTTTTTACCTCGGCTGGATGGGCGGTCTGGGCCGCGGTCGCGCGCTGGGTGTGGGCGAAGTGAAGTTCACCGGTCAGGTGCTGCCCACCGCGAAACCTCAAGCGGGTGATCAACAGCCGCCTGGTCATGGGCATCGGCGACGGCGCCATGCTGGTCGATGGCCGTGAGATCTATACCGCCAAGGACCTGCGCGTCGGGCTGTTCACCTCCACCGAAGGGTTCTGAGCCGAACGGCCGGTTCCGTTTCGCAAGCAGCCCGATATTGCTGACTTGATACCGGAACGAAACCATGCAGGCACACGCCCCCGAGACGAGCGCCGAGCGCGATACTGAGCCGGCCGATTTCATCGGCAGTCTGCGGGACGTGGTGTTCCGCACCCGTGGCAAGACCTTCTGGTCCTACCTGAGCCCAGCCTGGACCACACTGACGGGCTTTACTGTCGAGGAATCGCTGGGCCGCAACATCCTCGACTTCGTCTACCCCGACGACCGCCCTGCCAACAGCCTGCGCAAGCAGCAGCTCGAATCCGGCGAAATATCCGCGTCGCGTCACACCAAACGGCTGCTGCGCCGCGACGGATCATTCGTCTGGATCGAGGTCGATCTGCGCGTGCTGTACGACGGCGACGGCGCCTTTCTGGGCAGCGTTGGCACGATCCGCGACATCTCGGACCGCATTGCACTGGAAAACGCCATTCGGCATGAGCGCGAGCGGGCCGCGGTCACCCTGATGGCTTTGTCGGACGGCGTGCTGACGCTGGACCCGCAGCGCCGTATCGAATTTCTGAATCACGCAGCAGCCGATCTGCTGGGCTTGAAGCTGATCGACTACGCACTCCATCGGCCGATTGAAACCGTCCTCGCTCTGGAATCAGGCGACATCCGCTCCGTGGTCGACGAAGCCCGCGCCCAGCAGCAAATGCACACCCTGGACGGACGGTGTCGGCTGCATGCCACCGAGGCCGACTGGTCAGATGTCGATCTCACGGTGATTCCACTCAGTGAGGCAGATGAGGGCTGCATCATCGTGCTACGCGACGTGCGCGAGCAGCGCGCCTTGCAGGCCAGGCTCCACCACCAGGCTCGGCACGACGCCCTCACCCAGGCTCTCAACCGCGTCGGCATGCTCGACGAATTGGGCCGCACCCACGCCGGCTTTCTGCGTACTGGGGCAACGTTCAGCAACATTCTGCTCGATCTCGACCACTTCAAGCGGGTCAACGATCAACACGGCCATGCTGCAGGTGACGAAGCACTGCGGCTAGTCGCACGCGCCATTCAGGGCGCACTCAGGGCAGACGATCATCTCGCCCGCTGGGGCGGCGAGGAGTTCCTGTGTCTGCTACCGCACACCTCGCTCGAACAGGCCATCGCGATAGCCGAGCGCATTCGCGCCGAGGTGCAGGCGCTCGAACTGAAGCAAGGACGTCAGCCCATTCCGCTGACGATTAGCGCGGGGGTGAGCGCTGCATCGCCCGACCGTGGCGACACGCTCGAACAGATGTTGCAGCGAGCCGATTTTTCGCTCTACGAGGCCAAGCAGGCCGGGCGCAACTGCGTGTGGCATGAGCGCATGACAGGGGAAGGCGTACTCGATTTGGCGAGCCAGGCGCAGGAGGCGCTGCGTGCTGATCGACTCGATCTGATGTACCAGCCCATCATCTCGCTGACAACGGGCGCGCAGGTTGGTCAGGAGGGATTTGCGCGCATGCGCATGCCCGACGGAACCCCACTGAAAGCCGCCCGCTTCATGCCCGCGTTGCAGCAGATGCACCGAGCTCACTGGGTGGACGAAAAGGTGATTCCGCTCGTATTGGAAGACTGTCTGCAAGGGCGATTGCAGGGCGACTGCTTCATCAATCTCTCGGCCGACCTGTTGCGCCGACCGACCCTGATGCATGCCCTGCTCGACGACTTTCTTCAGCGCACCGCACACAGCCCACAAGACCAGCTGCTGGGCCGTATCGTGCTCGAACTCGACTTTCGTGCGCAGCAACTCGACCTCGACGCGGCATGCACCGCGCTGCAGCCCTGGCTGGCCGCCGGAGCGCGGCTCGCACTCAAACAATCGGGCCCTGACCTGCCCACCCTGGCGCACTGGACCGAGCTACCCATACGCTTCCTCAAAATCCACGCGGCGCACCTGAAGCGCGCGGCCACCGCGCCCAAGGCGCATCTCATTCTGTCGTCCATCGTGCGACTGGCCAAACAGCTCGGCTGCCTCACTGTGGCCGACCAGGTCGATCAGATCGATCAGCCGGACTTGGTCGATGTCGCCCGAGAGCTGGGCCTCGATTGGCTGCAGGGCGATCACGCCGATCAACCCCCACCCTGAGCCCTCGCGGTGTGGGCGTCGCACGACTCCTGAAATAGTCCGCTTTCCTGCAGGAATCGGGGAATTCCCCGGCATTGCGCCAATGCGGTTCAGGAGGACAATAGGGACTTGTATCCAAATGTATAGGTCCGCCATGACTTTCTTCCGCCCGCATTCCCCCGCCTTCAGCGCCCAGCGCCGCCGCCTGATGGGCTGGGGCTTCCGCGCGGCCGGGCTGGCCGCCGCTGGCGCTGCCGCGCCGCACCTTGCCGCCTTCGCCGCCGACGCGGTGGACTTCATTCGCGGCCCCAAGGTGCCCGATGTGCCGTTCACCCAAATTTCCGACCATGTCTATGTGATCTACGCCGCAGATGGCTTTCCCACCGAGAGCAATCAGGGCATGATGAGCAATATCACCGCGGTCAAGACGGCCAAGGGCGTGGTCATCCTCGACTCTGGCGCCTCGGTGCAGATCGGCGAGATGGTCATCCGGCAGTTGCCCAAGGTGAGCGACAAGCCGGTGGTCGCGGTGTTCAATTCGCACTATCACGGCGATCACTGGCTGGGCAACGATGCTTTTGTGAGTGCCTACGGGCAAGACCTGCCGATCTACGCCATGCCGCAGACCCGCGAGCAGATTCTGGGCGCAACCGGCACCGAGTGGCAGCAGGCCATGCTCAAGTGGACCAACCAGTCCAGCGCAGGCACCCGCATCGTCGCCCCCAACCGCGACGTGAAGCACGGCGACGTGTTCGACTTCGGCGACGTCACCCTGCGCGCGCACCATTACGGCACTGCGCACACGCCGTCGGACGTCTGCCTCGAAGTGGTACAGGACAAGCTCACCTACGTGGGCGACGTGATGATGAACCGGCGCATCGCCAATATGGACGACGGCTCCTACCCCGGCTCGCTCAACTACATGGACAAGCTGGCGCAGAACATCCCCGGCAGCAACTGGCTGCCCGGTCACGGCCATGCGGGAGAGGCCGTGATGGTCTGGCAGCGCGAGCTGTTCGCCGCCATCTGGGAACACGCGCAGAAAGCGGCGCACGACTTGGCTGGCCCCGAAGCCGCCATCGCCGCGGCCAAGGCCGATCCACGCGTGGCGTCCAAGGCCAAAGACACGGCCGGTTGGGACAACAACATCGGCAAGTACATCAGCCTCGCCTATCTGGAGGCTGAGCAGAAAGCCTGAGGCAACACCGCAGACCCTCTTGTAGAGCGGGTTGCGCGACGCGCGAAGGACAGGTTCAGCGTCGCCCCAAACCTGAAAAACTGGTTACCCCATTTCCGCACCGCGTGGTGCCGCGGGCAGGGTATCGATCAACACACTACGCGGCGTGTTGACCAGCAGGATCTCGATGCCGGCGACTTCTTCTGCGCCGATCTGCAATTGGGCTGAAATGGCGGCAGCCGTGGCCGACATCTGCCTGGACCGCACCTCGATCCGTACCCATTCATCGCATTGAACCGGGCGCTTGAAACTGCATTTGCGCACGCCTGCCAGCACGCCCACGTGGCTGCCGCGCATGCTGCGCGCAAGCACGTCGCCGACAAGCATCCCGGCTCCAGCCACCTGGGCCACCGCCTCGATCAGCAGGGCGCCGGGCACCATGGGCATGCCGGGGAAGTGCCCTTGCAGAATAGGCAGGTCGCGCGCCCAGATGACATGGCCGACGTAATGGTTGAAATCCAGCACGGTGATCCGCCGGACGCATAGGATTTCGCCACGATGCGGCAGCACCTCTTCGATGGCTTGCGCGTCGAGCTCGATGGGATAGGACAAGAGAGAGGCCATCAAGTCGGCTCCGTTCTAGAAGGCCGCATTCTGCTCCAGGGACGCGGCCGTGTCGCCCAGGCTACCGCTCCGCCCAATGCCGCGCCGCAGATCACATCGACGAGCACATGCTGCTTGGTCGCCAGGGTGGAGAAAACAATCAGCGCGCACCACAGCAGGCTGAGTGCGCGCAGGCGTTTGCCAAAGCCCAGACCGGGCGCCATCCAGTCCAGCCACATCGCGGTAAAAACCGCTGTGGCCACGTGCAGGGAGGGACAGGCATTACCCGCCGCGTCCTTGCCGCGCAAGATGTCGAAACTCGGATAGTGGGCCCAATCCACAGGATAGGTCGGCACTTCCGTGGGCCAGAAATAGAAAATCGCCAGCCCGATAAGACACAGCGTGCCGATTCGCAATCCATAGGCCACAACCTCCCGCCGCGACGCCATCAGCGAAGCCGGCAGAGAAACATAGACCCAGAGAGACAGATAGAACGGCAGCGTCCAGGGCTGCAAACCGGTCCAGAGATCGACCGCCGTCATCGGCATGACGGTTGGCGGGATGCGAGGATGCTGCAGCAGATAGAAGTAGGCGACGAAAAACAGCCAGGTGAACGCCGTCGTGCCGATGGCCTTGAACCAGCCATGGCGAAAGAACAGGCGCACAGTCCGCAGGGTCAGGTCGCGTGCGCCGATCTGGGTCGCGCCAGCTTGCAAGAGGGCCATGGCAAAGGTTCGGTCAGTGGCGCACGCGCCGAGCGATCAAGCTAGCGTTACTGCCGCCGAAGGCAAACGAGTTCGACATCACCGCGTCGATCGGTCCGATTTCTCGAGCATTCAAGGGCAGGTAATCGAGTGGACAGCGCGGATCGGGATCCTCAAGGTGCGCCGTCGGCGGCGCCCAGCCCTTGTGCATCGCCAGAATGGACAGGGCCAGCTCGACCGCGCCACCGGCCCCGATGAGGTGCCCGTGGACCGCCTTGGTCGAACTGATCGGCAGAGCAGCGGCAGCGGCTCCGAACACATCGAGGATCGCTTGCGACTCCACCACGTCACCGGCCTCGGTGGCGGTGCCGTGCGCATTGAGATAACCGATCTGACCGGGCTCCAGACCGGCTTCTGCAAGCGCCTGGCGCATGGCCGCAGCCTGTCCCTGAGCCGAAGGAGCGGTGAGATGATGCGCATCACTGCTTGCGCCGTAACCGACGAGTTCAGCATGAGGCCGCCCTCCGCGGCTGCGTGCCCTCGCATCGCTCTCCAGCACCAGCGCTGCGGCGCCTTCCCCGAGCACGAAGCCGCTGCGCTCACGGTCAAATGGGCGACAGCTCGCCGCGGGATCATCGCCGTACACCCGCGCCATCACCCGCAAGGCGTTCCAGGCCACGAAAGAGCCGGGCGTCAGCATGGACTCCGCTCCGACGACCAGGGCCGCGTCCAGATACCCATGCCGGATTGCCCGCATGGCCTCTCCAGCCGCCACCGCAGAAGAGGCGCAGGCCACGGCATAGGTGTTGCCCATGCCACGCAGACCGTAGCGCAGCGACACAGCGGCATGCACCGCATTGGCCATCATGCGTGGCACTGAAAGTGGATGAACCACCGTGGCACGCTTGCGCGACTGTTCGCTGCCGTAGAGCGCGGTGTAGTAGCGGGCGAACATCGCGTCGAGGGTATGCGCCCCTGCAAAACCGATACCGACAAACACGCCAAACCGATCAGCGTCGGGCGGATGCAAATCGATGCCAGCATCGGCCATGGCTTGCTGTGCCGCAACCATGCCCAACTGCGCCGCGCGATCCAGACCCGCCTCCTGGCTACCGAGCAAAGTCGTCGGCTCGACGGGACTGTCCGGATTTTTGTGTTCGAGGCGCTGGGAGACTTTTCCACGGCGTCGGTCGGCGCTTGCGACGAACCGAGCGACGCGGTGGGAAAGTCGG
>NZ_MEGQ01000027.1:0-34371 GCF_001725585.1 Thiomonas sp. SCN 64-16
CTTGAAACCGCCCCCATAAAAAAACCGGGTCATCCCCGGTTTTTATGTTGCGACCTCACTCGCAACATGCAGGCAAAGCGCCGTGCTGTATTCAGATCAGGAAAGATTCCTTGCTTTTGCCGCTGTCCACCGCGCTTTGAAGCCAGCGCGGCATTTTTCCGCGACCAGTCCAAGTTTCGCCCGTCTGCGCGTTGCGATATTTCGGCGCGACCGTCGATCCCTTGGAAGACGCCCCGCCACGACGCGAACCGAGATCGGCCAAGGTAATACCGTATTCATCCATTTTGGCGCGAATATCGCTCACCACGGCAGCAATCTCTGCCTTGCGTTGCGTTTCAGCCTGCTGCTTGAGGGCTTCAATCTGTGACTGCAATTCTTTATACGTTGCCATGAGCACCTTCTCCTGTGTTGAAAGTTAAAACCAGAATCATCATACGATAAAACAAAAAATAAAAAAGCCCACACAAGGCGGGCTCATTCATAAGCACTGGAATGCTTCAATCCATCATTCGATGGCCTTGGTGATATCTTCCACAACCTTCTTGGCATCGCCGAAGACCATCATGGTTTTGTCCATGTAAAACAGTTCGTTATCCAGGCCCGCATACCCTGCAGCCATCGAACGTTTGTTCACGATCACGGTTTTTGCCTTGTAAGCCTCAAGAATCGGCATACCGGCAATCGGTGATTTTGGATCGGTCTTCGCCGAAGGATTGACCACGTCATTGGCGCCAAGAATCACGGCGACATCAGCTTGCCCGAACTCTGGGTTGATATCGTCCATTTCGAAAACCTGGTCGTAGGGCACCTCCGCCTCGGCAAGCAGCACATTCATATGGCCCGGCATGCGGCCAGCCACAGGATGAATCGCATATTTCACATTCACGCCGTGCTCGGTGAGTTTCTGCGCCAGTTCCTTGACCGCATGCTGCGCTCGGGCCACGGCCAAACCGTAACCGGGCACGATGATGACTGTTTCGGCATTGGACAAGAGAAACGCGGCGTCATCCGGGCTGCCCGATTTCACCGGGCGTTGCTGCACCGCCGCAGTCGTCGTCGATGACTCGGCGCCAAACCCGCCCAGAATCACGCTGATGAAAGACCGGTTCATCGCCTTGCACATGATGTAGCTCAGAATCGCACCGGAAGATCCGACCAATGAACCGGCGATGATGAGCATATTGTTTTCGAGCGAAAAACCAATGCCAGCCGCAGCCCAACCGGAATAGCTGTTGAGCATCGACACGACCACGGGCATATCGGCGCCGCCGATGGGAATAATCATCAGTACGCCCAACACGAAGGCCAACGCCATCATGATGAGAAAGGGCGTCCAAGCCGCCGTAGCCCAGAACCAAAGACCAAAAGCGATAGCCGCCAGAAAAATAATCAGGTTGAGCCAATGCTGCCCGGCAAACCGCACGGGCGCGCCCTGGAACAGGCGGAATTTGTAGCGCCCAGCGAGTTTGCCAAAGGCGATGACCGAGCCGCTGAAGGTAATGGCGCCCACGACCGTGCCGATGAACAGCTCGATACGGTTCCCCGGAGGCAGCGGGTCACCGGCAGCTTGAACGATGCCGAAGGCGTGAGGCTCGGCGACTTCGGCCACGGCGATACACACTGCGGCCAGACCGATCATGCTGTGCATGAAAGCCACCAGCTCGGGCATTTTGGTCATTTCGACGCGGTTGGCCATAAAAGCGCCAATGCCGCCACCGACCACCAGCCCGAGTAGCACATATCCGAGACCAAGCGCCCCGGCATCGCCGCCCACCTTGATAATCAAGGCGACTGTGGTGAAGACGGCGATGACCATACCTGTCATGCCGAACACATTCCCGCGCCGGCTGGTCGTCGGGTGCGACAAGCCTTTGAGCGCTTGAATGAAAAAGACCGCTGCGAGCAAATACAGCAGGGTCACGAGATTCATGCTGAGTGTCATAAATTGAGTCCTTGATGCTGCGCGCCACCGTCCGCGGTTCGAAACAGATCGGTGCGACATCTGTTGGCGAAGCGGTAACGTCAGGTATCTATTGGGGTGTGATTTAGCTCTTGCCGGCTGTTTTCTTTTTGAACATGGCCAGCATGCGCCGCGTCACGAGAAAGCCGCCGAATACATTGACCGCGGCCAGCGCAACCGCGAGGGTTCCCATGATTTTGCCCAGAGGCGTCACGGTCAACGCGGCGGCCAGCATGGCGCCCACGATGATGATGGCGGATATGGCGTTGGTCACCGCCATCAGCGGGGTATGCAAAGCCGGGGTGACATTCCACACCACGTGGTAGCCCACATAGATTGCCAAAACAAAAATGGTGAAATTGATCACCAGAGGAGAGATTTCATGCATGGTTCAGTCCTTTTTCAGGATGAAAATCATTGACAGAGTGGAAAATCAGGCCGTCTTGCGCAGCAACTGTCCATCGCGGCACATCAGGCAGGCGGCGACGATGTCGTCTTCCATATTCACCACAAAGCCCTTTTCCTTGTCGAACACCAGTTTCAGAAAATCGAGCACGTTGCGCGCGTATAGAGCCGATGCATCGGCGGCCACGAGAGCGGGGAGATTGGTTTCTCCCACCAGGGTCACGCCATGCTTGACCACGGTTTTGCCAGCTTCGGTCAAAGGGCAGTTGCCGCCCTGCGCTGCGGCCATGTCGATAATCACGGAGCCCGGTTTCATCGACTTGACCATTTCCTCGGTAATCAGCACCGGCGCCCGGCGGCCCGGAATCAGCGCTGTGGAAATAACCACATTAGCCTGCTTGACCCGCTCGGCAACAAGGGCGGATTGCCGCTGCATCCAACTGGCGGGCATCGGACGGGCATAACCGCCGACACCTTGGGCAATATCGCGCTCTTCATCGGTCTCGAAGGGCACGTCGATGAACTTCGCGCCCAGCGACTCGATCTGCTCTTTCACCGCAGGGCGCACGTCCGAAGCCTCGATCACCGCGCCCAAACGTTTTGCCGTGGCAATGGCCTGCAAACCCGCCACTCCGGCGCCCAAAATCACCACACGCGCGGCCTTGACCGTGCCCGCAGCCGTCATCAGCATGGGCATGAAACGCTGGTAAAGATTGGCCGCCAATATGACGGCCTTGTAACCGCCGATATTGGCCTGGCTGGACAATACGTCCATGCTCTGCGCCCGCGAAGTACGCGGCGCCGCTTCGAGCGCAAACGCTGTCAGGCCCGCGTCGGTCATGGCCTGCAAGCCTTCCGCGTTGAACGGGTCGAGCATGCCGACCAACACAGTGCCGGGCTTCATCAGCCCGAGTTCCTCGGCTGTGGGGGGCCTGACCTTGAGCACCATTTCGGCCGCAAAGGCCCCGGTGCGATCACCGATGGTGGCGCCCACGGCGATGTAATCTGCGTCAGGGGCGTCAGCGCGCAGGCCAGCATCGGCTTGCATCACCACGGTGTGCCCCTGGGCAATCAATTTTTTGACTGTTTCCGGTGTTGCTGCAACACGGGCTTCGCCGGCCAAAGTTTCCGCCGGAATGCCGATACGCATGGAGTCTCTCCTTTGAAGTCTGCTTTATCGGGGTCTGAACGCAGCACGAACACGAGATCGTTTCAGCCCCACTCAGTCGGAACAAATCTGCTTGCCTAAGCAATAGATCCAAGCGCAGCATTATCCCGCGTTTTCCCTAAGATTGCTGCAGCGCAAATTACGTACATCAGGAAATCTCTTTTGCTTTTTTTAATATTTTGCATCAAGCCCTATTTCTATTTCTTGCATTCTTGCCGCCATGCGATTTGATCCCTCTGCGCGTCCTCGCGTCACCGTTGCAGCCATCGTCGAACAGGACGGTCGTTTTCTGCTCGTCGAAGAGCAGACGGCGGGTGGCTTGCGCCTGAACCAGCCCGCAGGCCATCTGGAAGTGGGTGAAAGCCCGCTACAGGGCGCGGTACGTGAAGCACTGGAAGAAACCGGCCGGGTGTTCGTCCCCACCGGCCTGGTGGGCGTGTATCTCTCGCGCTCCCAGCGTCACACTGCCAGCGGTCATCAGGACGAGAGCTATCTGCGGCTCGCGTTCTGCGGCGAAGTCTCCGCTGCAGACCCTGGGCGCGCGCTGGACGAGGGCATCGAGCGCACGTTGTGGATGGACTTCGACGCCCTGCGCGCCAGTGCCAGCCGTCATCGCAGCCCGCTGGTGTTGCGCTGCGTCGAGGATTACTTGCGGGGGCAGCGCTACCCCTTGGAACTGATCGCCACCGACCCGAGTGTGTTCGGTTGAGCCCAGCCTTCTTTCTACAATTTGCGCATGACATCTTCTTCTCGCGGCACCGTTGTGATCGGGCTTTCCGGCGGGGTCGATTCCTCTGTTTCCGCCTGGCTGCTCAAACAGCAGGGCTACACGGTCGTTGGCCTGTTCATGAAAAACTGGGAAGACGACGATGACAGCGAATACTGCTCTACGCGTCAAGACTGGCTCGACGCCGCGAGCGTGGCCGACCGTATCGGCATCGACATCGAGGCGGTGAATTTCGCTGCGGAATACAAAGAGCGGGTGTTTGCCGATTTCCTGCGCGAATATGCCGCCGGACGCACGCCCAACCCAGACGTGCTGTGCAACGCCGAGATCAAGTTCAAGGCCTTTCTCGACCATGCCATGCGCCTGGGCGCAGACCGCATCGCCACCGGACATTACGCGCGGGTGCGTGAGACCGACCACGGCTTCAAGCTGCTCCGCGGGCTGGACGCCTCGAAAGACCAGAGCTACTTTCTGCACCGCCTCAATCAGGCGCAACTTGCGCGCACGCTGTTTCCGGTGGGCGAGCTGAACAAGACCGAAGTGCGCAAAGTGGCCGAAACGATAGGCCTGCACAACGCCCGCAAAAAAGACTCCACCGGCATCTGCTTCATCGGCGAGCGCCCGTTTCGCGACTTTCTCAGCCGCTACCTGCCCACGCAACCCGGCCCGATGAAAACCCCGGAAGGCAAGACGGTAGGCGAGCATCTGGGACTGGCGTTCTACACCCTCGGACAGCGCAAAGGCATCGGCCTGGGGGGAAACAAGAGCGGCAACGGCGAGCCCTGGTTCGTGGCCGGAAAAGATCTGGAACGCAATCAACTCATCGTGGCACAGGGCCACGATCATCCGCTGCTGCTAAGCCACACGCTGCAGGCGCTGTCGGCCAGTTGGGTGTCGGGCACGGCGCCCGCTGAAGGGGCCTGTGGCTACGGTGCGAAGACCCGCTATCGTCAGGTGGACGCCGCTTGCCGTTTTCAGTACCAGGGCCTTGAGCGCTTCACCTTGAAGTTCGACGCACCGCAATGGGCGGTGACACCAGGACAGTCTGCGGTGCTGTATGACGGCGAGGTCTGCCTGGGCGGCGGCATCATCGAGGCCGCATCGAGGAACGACTGAAAATTTTCAGTTCATCCGGGCCAGCAGGGTTTCAACTTCGTCGAGCATGGCGCTGAGCCTGGGCTGCTCGCCGCCCTCGGTGGGCTCTAGACGCCCGTCGAGTTCCTGCTCCAGAAAGCACACGGTCATGCGCACAAAAGTGCTGTCGAGCGCCTTGCGCACGGCTGAGAGCTGCTGAGCCACCTTCAGGCAGGGTTCGCCCTCTTCGATCATTCGCTGCACGCCGCGCATCTGCCCTTCGGCACGCTTGAGGCGGTTGAGAATGTCCGTGCGAGAGGCTTCGTTGGTCAGAACTGACATGGTGATGGCTCCGGGAATCTGTATGGGCTTGGTACTGCGTTTCATCCAATCTTCTCCATCATAGGCGAGCGGCTCGAATCCGTCGGCCGCGCTCCCCAAGCCCATTTAAGCCGCATGAATCAACGCCACCGGCTCGGGTGCGAGCAAGCTGCCATCGCGCAGGCCGCGCGCCGTCGCCAGGGTCAACCAGCCGATGATCACCGAGGCCAGCGCCAGCGCCAGAATGGCAAAGGTCTGCATCGCGCCGTTTTGCGTCATGAGGGCGAGGTGCATCGACAGTCCGGCAAACGCAGCCAAGGGAAAGGACAGCGCCCAGTGGCCGATGGTGAAGGCCTCCTGCATCATCGGCTTGAAGGATAGAAAGCTCAGAATGACGAAAAACAACGCAATGCCCCACGCCCCTTCCAGTGCCTCGACGGGTGCGCCCAACTGGGCAAGGCCCAGGCCGCCGGCCGCCGGAGGCGCTACTGTGATGAACAGCATGGGCAAGAGCTTGCGCGGCAGCATGCCGAAGGCCGTAACGCGCACCATGAACAGCACCTGCACCACGACAAAAAACAGTGCACCGATGGTCCATTGCGCTACAGACCAGATCTGAAAACCGAGAGCGACGCCGGCAAAGGGCACGACCACATTGCCCGCCGCAGCCAGAAAGAGCGCAGGGGTAATGCCCGCCCAGTTGGGGCCTTTGTCAGTCGCTGCGCTCTGCCGCAGGCGATGAAAGACCCAGACCGTCGCAGCCAACTGAGCCAAGGCGCCGAACATCCAGAATCCAGCCATCCAGACGTTGTTGGCGCCCAGCACCTGCACGACAAACCCGGCTATCACCAGCATCGCCATGGGCACCAGGGCCAGCACGGGATGTCGCACGGGGTGGCGCACATCGGCCAGCCAGTCGGATGCATGCCGCTGCAATCTCAGCCCGGTAAGCAGCGCGAGCAAGCCCAGCGCGCCGATGGCGGCCCAACCCAGCACTTGCGAGATCATGGCCGCAGGTTCGCCGAGCAGGGCCGTGGCCTGATGCCAAGCCAAAGCGAGGCCGCCCCAGCCCAGCACCACGGCAAACCAGCCGGGCGCGAGGAACTTGAGGCGGGGATGAGCCGAACGTGCCATCACCCTGCCCGATCAGCCGCAGCAGTTGGCTTTGGAATCGGGCACACCCAGCTTGCGCAGGAAAAAGCCCAGCGGGCACAGATTGGTGAAACCGAACTGCAGCAGATTGGCGCCCACGAAACCGGTGAACAGCAGGAACCACTGCGAGACGAAGATCGGGCTCGCGGGTGCGCCCAACAGCACTGAGATCAGGATGAATGTGCCGGCAATGACACGGATATAGCGTTCGACAGTCATTTGAAAATCTCCAAGGTTGTGTTGTTGAATCGTCAGATTCAGGTCGTCAGCACAGGTTCAGCCGGTGCGGCCGGAGCCTTGGGCGGAACTTTGGGCTTCACCCGGATCTGCCAGACGTAGTAGAGCAGAGGGATGACGAGCAGGGTGAGGATGGTGGACAGCAGCGTGCCGAAGATCAGCGACACGGCCAGGCCGCCAAACACCGGATCGGACACCATGATGGCCGAGCCGAACATGATGGCCAGCGCCGTGAGCAGAATCGGCCGCAGGCGCACTGCCCCTGCCTGCGCCACCGACTCTTGCAGGCTGTAGCCGCGAGCCCGGTAATCGAGGATGAAGTCGATCAGTAGCAGCGAGTTGCGCACCACGACGCCCGCGAGCGCGATGACCCCGATCATCGAGGTGGCGGTGAACGACTGATGCGTGATCCAGTGGCCGGGGAACACGCCGATGAGCGTCAGCGGAATGGCCCCCATCACAATGACCGGCAGCAGGAAGGACTTGTAATACGCCACCAGCAGCAGGTAGATGAACACCAGCGCCACCATGAAGGCCGCACCCAGATCGCGGAACACGTCGAGCGTGAGGCGCATTTCCCCGCCCCACAGCAGTTGATAGCCCTTGAGGTCGCTCGCTGGAGTTTCGGTGAAGCCGAGGTTGCCGGTGGTGAAGGTGGTGCCGTTGGCCAGCTTCTTGCCGTCGAGCATGGAGTTCAGGCTCAGGGTGGCATAGACCGGGCTGGAATGAATCATTTCGCCGCCCACATAAACCACGGGATGCTGGTCACGGCTGTAGATCGGTTTGGCCAACGTGGTCTTCTCCACCGTGGCGATGCTCGAGAGCGGAATGACCTTGCCTTGCGCATTCTGGATCGGCACGTCGAGCAGTTGCTGCGGGCTCTGGCGATCGGCGCGCGGCACGCGCACGATGATGTTGACCGGCTCCAGCGCGTTACTGTCATGCACCGCACCGACCTTCAGCCCCGACACATAGTTGTGCAGCAGCTGGATGATCTGCCCGGGCACGATGCCCGACATCGCCGCTTTCTGGCGGTCGATCTTGATGCGGTATTCCGAGGTCGTGGACGTCACCGAGTCGTCCTGGTTCATCAGGCCGTAGGTTTTGTCGAAATCGCCCAGCACGTCTTTCGCGGAGGAGCGCAGAGTCGCATAGCTCGGGCCATACAGCTCGGCCATGACCTGCGCACGCACCGGCGGGCCCGGCGGGGTTTCGAACAGTTTGATGAAAGTCGATGGGAAACGCGCACGCACCGGGGCGAGCTGCTCGTAGAGCTTCTGCACGATGGCATGCGACTCCACCGAGCGCTCGTCCTTGCCCACCAGATTGACGCGAATCTGCGCAAAGTTGTCGCCGCGCTTGAGCATGTCGCCGCGCACCAGCGAGGCGAAGTCGATCGGCGCCGCCTGCCCAACAAAGGTCTGGTAATCGACCACATAAGGATTGGTCGCCAGCACATCGCCCACCGCACGCGCCACCTGATCGGTGCGCTCGAGCGTCGAGCCCGCCGGGGTGTCGATCTGCACCAGGAAGGTGTTGGTGTTGTCGTTGGGCAGCATCTTGAGTTCGACGCCCAGAGCCGACAAGGGGCCGTTCATGCCCGAGGGGCGGATGAACTGCCAGGCCGGCATCAGCATGGCCACGATGAGCAGCAGCAGCACGGAGAGGAACATCAGGTTGCGTTGAACACGGTTGCGCAACAGCGGCTCGATCAGTTTCAGATAGGCCGTGTGCAACTTGTCCTGCTTGTGCGCGCCTTCTTCTTCCAGGCTGCTGCTGTGCGCCAGCGCCTCGCGCATCGCTTTTTTGCTCAGCCAGACGCGCGCCGCCCAGGGCACCACGGTATAGGCCAGGATGAGCGAAGCGATCATGGCCACCGGTACGTTGATCGGAATGGGCCGCATGAAGGGCCCCATCATGCCGCTGACAAAGGCCATCGGCACGAAGGCCAAAATCACCGCCAGCGTGGCCATATTGGTGGGATTGCCGATCTCGTTGGTCGCCTGAATCACCGTTCGATTGAAGTTCTTGACCGGCCCGCCATGCAGGTGGCGGTGGATGTTCTCGATCACCACAATGGCGCCATCGACCAGCAGACCCAGCGAGAGAATGAGCGCGAACAGGGTGATGCGGTTGATGCTCTGGCCGACGATCAGATCGACCGTGAGCACGGCGAACAGCGTCAGCGGCACGGTGAGCGTCACGATGCCGGCCTCGCGCCAGCCGAGGAAAAACCACAGCAGTAGCGACACGCTGACAATGGCGATGCCCAGATGCTCCACCAGCGTGTTCACCGCCTCGTTGGCCTTATGGCCGTCGTCGCGAGTCACGGTGACATGCACCCCCTGCGGCAGCGCATAGCTCTCGATCTCGCTGAGCTTGGCGAGCACATCGTGCACCACGACCACCGCATTGGTGCCCGATTTTTTGGCGATGGCCAGGGTGACCGCGCTCATCTCCTGACCATGCGGCTTGCCCTTGGCGGCCAGGCCCCAGGCGAAGTGCGACAGATCGTCCACCTGTTCCGGCCCTTCGGTGACCTTGGCCACATCCTTCAAATAGACCGGCTTGCCGTTTGGCGCGCCGATAAGGATGTCGCCCACCTGCTGTGCGTTGCCGAGGAAGCTGTCGATGCGTACCGGGGTGACCTTGTTGCCATCGACCAGATTACCGATGGGCGCCGCCGCGTTGCTGCCTTGCAGAATCTTGTCGAGCTGTTCGAGCGGAATGCCTGCGGCCGCCAGCTTGCTCGGCGAAATCGCCACGTTCACAGCACGCGGTGCACCCCCCACCACTTCGGTGAACGACACCCCGGGCACGTTGCGCAGATGGGCCAGCACTTTTTCACCGACATCGCGCAGCTGCATGCCATTCATCGTCGCGGACGACAGCGTGAGGGTGAGGATGGGCACGTCGTCCACATTGATCGGCTTGATCACCGGCTGCATTGCCCCGGGGGGAATGCGGTCGAGGTTCTGCATCAACTGGTTGTACATCTTGACCAGGCTTTTTTCCTGGTCTTCGCCCACTTTGAACTGCACTGTGACCACGCCGAAATCGTTGGTCGCATAGCCATAGGTGTGATCGACGCCGGACATCGAGGCCATGATGGCTTCAAGCGGCTTGACCACCAGATTCTGAATCTCCTGCGGCCCAGCCCCCGGCTTGGCGACGATGATGTTCGCCGCCGGCACCACGATCTGCGGGTTGTATTCGCGCGGCGTGACCAGCAGCGCCAACACCCCGGCGAGGGTGAGGCCGACCATGATCAGGGCGGTGATTTTTGATTCGATAAACGCGCGGGCCAGCTTGCCCGCGCTGTTCATGGGAGCCGCATGTTCAGCCACGGTTGCCTCCGCCGATCTTCACGCCGTTTTCCACTGCAGGCAGATTGCTGGTGACAATGGTGTCGTCCGCGTTCAGCCCGGCCTGAATTTCGACATCGGCGCCCATCTCCGCGCCCAGACGCACCAGACGGAAGTGAGCAATGCCGTCCTTGTCGACGACGAACACCCCGGTCATTCCGGCGCGATCGACCACGGCACTTTGCGGCACGCGCAACTGCGGCGAGCTGCCGACGGCAAAGCCCACGCGCACGAAGCTGCCGCTGTCCAGCCCGGCGTTGGCCGGCAGGTCGATCTTCACCGTGTGGGTATGGCTCATCGGGTCGGCCACCGGCACGGTCTGGGCGATGGTGCCCTGCAGCGATTTGCCGTTTGCCAGCACCTGCACCTTGTCGCCCACCTTGATCTTGGCGAACACCTCACCCGGCACCTGCGTCGTCACCTGCAGCTTGCCCTGCCCTTCAATGACCAGCACCGGGCGGCCCGGCGCGGCCAGGTCACCCTGGTTGGCCATCTTCTGCACCACCACACCGGTAATCGGCGAGGTCACGGAGGAATAGCGCATCTGCGCGGCAGCGGTGTTGTAACCGGCCTGCGCCGCAGCCACCTGCTCCTGCGCCACCTGATAGCGCAGCTGCACCTGATCCCATTGCTGCTTGGGAATGGCTTGTTCCTTGTAGAGGTTGCCGAAGCGCTCGAAATCACCCTTGGCGTTGGCCAGATTGGCCTGCGCCTGCGCCAGCCCAGCGCGGGCCTGCGCCACCTGGCCCTGAATGTCGGTGGGATCGACCTGGAACAGCAACTGCCCGGCCTTCACCGTCTGCCCTTCTTTGACATTGAGGGTGCGGATATAGCCCATCAACCGCGAGGCGACCTGCACCTGATTGCTCGACATCACCGTGCCCGACAGCAGGGTGAGGTTTTGCTGATCGCTCGAAGCGAGCTTGAGGGTTTGCGCCGCCACCACGCGGGGTGCGGCGGCGGTTTGCGCAGTCTCGGAGGGATGGCCGCAGGCCGACAACAGGGCCGTGGACAGCACGAGGGCCAGCGGCGCGCGGCGCAGCAAAGGCAGGACAGAATGATTCATGGCGGTCATGAGAGAAAGATCAGATTCGAGATCAGATTCGGATGCACTTCGGGGAACGACAGGCTGCGAACGGGAACAGCACCCAGACGGTCGCGCTCAAGGGTTGGAAGGGGAGACAGCCGCAACAGCCTGCGCCGTCGCGAGCTGCGCCACCGGCTTGATCGGCTGCGTGGCGTCGAGCGTCAGATCGCCGATGGCTAGCCGCAATGCGGCGCGTTGCAGATTGACCTGCTGCTTGGCCATGATGAGATCCGCCCGGGCCTTGTCGAGCTGTGCCTGCGCGCCCTGCACTTCCACCAGCGTGCCCACGCCATCGGCATAGCGCTTGCTGACAATGCGCGCGGCTTCCTCCGACTGCTTCACCGCCAGCTCGCGAGTCTTGACCTGATTGGCGGCATCGACCGCCTTGCGATAACTGTCTTGCACCTGCATGCCGAGCTGGTTCTGTTCGCTCTGCAGTTTGGCCTGCAGTTCCATACGCTGGGCCACGGCCTGATCGACCGCGTTGCGCGTCACACCGCCGTCGAAGATCGTCCAGTTGAGCTGTGCCCCCACGGTGTAGCTGCGCGATTCGAAGCCGAGGTTGGGGTCATTGGTATCGAAGCGCGCCATGGCGCCGACTTGCGGGTAACGGTCAGCGCGCGCCACCTCGATCTTGCCGCCCGCCGCGGCGATCTGGTGTTGCAGCGCTTGAATTTTCGGATTGCGCTCCATCGCCTGTCCGACCCACGCATTCGGGTCGCCCTCGGGCATGGTCACCATGACTTCCGGCCCCAGGGTGATGGGCTGATTCAGCGGCACACCGAGCACCACATGCAGCGCGTCCATCGCCTGCGCTTCCATATCGGCGGCCTGATCCTGTTGCAGCTTCACGTCTTCCTGACGCACCTGCGCGGAAAGCAAATCGCTCTTGATCACCACGCCTTGCTTGAACAGGCTGTCCACCGTTTTCACCTGGCTTTGCGCCGCTTCCAGCGCCTTCGCCGCCACGCCCTTGAAGGCACGCGCGGTGTACACGCCGTCATACGCCTGCAGAGCGTGGTAGATGATCTGCTGCCTGGCCGCCTGATCACCGGCCTGCGCCGCCATCAGCATGGAGCGGGCCTGTTGCAGATACCCCTGCAGCTTGCCACCGGTGTAAATCGGCAGCTCGGCCTGGATGCGGGTATTGAAATTGTTGACCGAACCGGGGTAATTGAGCGAGTTGGGCGCCACACTCAGCACATTGGGGTTGGTCGGGTCGAACTGCCCGGCGCCGAAATCGTTGAACGTCGCCTGCCGCTGCGACAGCTTGATACCGAAGGCATTGAGCGCGTCGTTGGTGCGGGTCACCCCTGCCGACACGGTAATCTTGGGCATTTTGGCGCCCTCGGCCTGATTGATGCCGGCACGCGCCTGCGCCATCTGCGCTTGTACCCCCATCAGATCGGGGTTTTGCCTCAGCGCCACATCCACCGCCTGGCGGAAATCCAGCGTTTCAGCCTGCGCCGACGCCAAACTCCCCAGAACGTAAAGACAAGCACCTGCCAACAACCCGACGCGCACGCGTCGAGGTATGGAATCCGTCATCATCCAGCTCCGCCAGAAAGAGGAAATCTAACCAAGGAATGCGTGTAACCGCCCCTGAAGCACCTACACCCTCAGGTGTATAGCCCCCACGCGGGGCAGACTGCTGCCGAGAATAGCCGCCCTGCTGGGCGAGGTCACGCGATATATACAGGCCGGAGTATATCAATACTCATGGGGGTATATGATTTCCCTTTTTGCAGAGGGACGATTTGTCGCCAAGGCGCGACAAACCTCTTTCCGACCTTTCCGACCTATCCGACCTTTCCGACCTTTCCGACCTTTCCGACCTTTCCGACCTATCCGCGCTCAGGCCGCGCCCGGCTTGGCCTTGAGCGCCTGCGCACTTTCTTTCAGCGCGCGGTCGATGAAGGCGCCGTAAAAATCCGCCGTCGGCGCCCCGGTGATGCGCTCGCCGATCTCTTTACCGCCGGGCCCGAAAAACAACACTGTCGGCGCAAGCCGGATGCCGAACTGCCGAGCCAGTTGGACGCCCGTCGTCGGCTTGCCATCGAATCCGGTGACCGGGGTGCGGCTGGTGATCTCGATCTGCTGCACCACATAGCCTTCTTTGGCCATGAACTGATACTGAGTGCGCCGCAGCTTTTCGCAGAACGGGCAATTGGGCAGACTGAACATGACGATGAGAGGCTGATCCTTTGCCGCGGCCTGAAGTGCGCTTTGCTGCAGGTTCTGCACCGGCGGCAAGGGCGTTTCCGCCCAAGCCACACCCGCCGTCAGGCTCAGCAAAAGCAGTGAAACAAAGCGCAGAAACTGTCGCCACTGTTGGCTTAATGCGACGAAGCCCTCGCGATGATCGCACTGAGCGCCCCAAGGGCTGGACTGCACCCAGCCCGCCCCCCGTGGGGGGCAAGGAAACTTGAGGCCGCCCTGCGTTTCCTTGAGGGAAAACACCTTCACCTTCGACATACAGACACCTCGACTCCGAAGTCACGGGATAATGGGGGTATGTTATCCACAGCCCGATACCCAGCGGCAGCGTCGGTGATCCGTTTTTCCACCCTGCTGCTTACCGCTGCGGCGCTTCTCAGCGCCTGCTCTCCCGCACTCGACTGGCGCGATGTGCGACCGAAAGACATCAACATTCTGCTGACCTATCCCTGCAAGCCGGAGCAGATCGCGCAGGACGTGGAGCTGGCCGACCAGAAAATAAAAATGAGCATGACCGGCTGCGTGGCCGACAAAATGACCTTTGCGCTCGCCCACGCCCAGCTGCCCAACCCCGCGCTGGCCGCCCGGGCGCTGGCTCAGTTGCATCAGGCCGCGGTGGACAATGTGCATGGCAAGGTCACCTTCTCGTCGCCCGACATTCCCAAAAATGCCACACCGGGTCTGCCAGACGGCCTGGATCTTCGCATCGACGGTCAGACGCCCGACGGCAAGCCGGTGCGAGAGCGGGTTTTGCTTTTTTCTCAGGGCAATAACGTCTATCAGGTCACCGCGTTTGCCCCCACAGACGACTTCAAGGATGAAGCGGCGCAAACTTTCGCCGGATCTGTGAATTTATCCCCCTCCCCCTGAAAACCAGCGACCTATCATGCAAAGTAGGTTCACTCGCCGGTAAGGTTCGTATGCCCGGTCTATTCATCATTGCCCACGCCCCGCTCGCCAGCGCCTTGAAAGAATGCGCCAGCCATGTGTACGCCGGATGTCCGCAAAAGTTGCTGGCTTTCGACGTGGCGCCCGACGCCGTGGTCGAAGACGCGGCGCAGGCCGCCCTGCCCGCGCTGCGCCAGGCCGCGGCAGATGGCAGCGCCCTGGTGCTGGTCGACGTTTTCGGCGCCACGCCGAGCAATATCGCGCTGCGACTGTCCGAGCTGGCGGGCGACCTCAAGCTCAAGATCGTGGCCGGGGTGAACCTGCCCATGCTGCTGCGGTCGGTGTGCTATCAGGCTGAGTCGCTCGACGGTCTGGCCGCCCGTGCGACGGCTGGCGCCATTCAGGGCGTGGTTCAGGTTTCCGCAGACGCCCCACAACAACAGTCCCTCCGCAGTCCGTCTCATGCCGCAACGCATCATTCAAGTCAGCAATAAGCTGGGTTTGCACGCCCGCGCGTCGGCCAAGCTCACCAAGCTCGCGGGACAGTTTCCCTGCGACATTTTCATTTCCAAGGGCGCGCGTCGCGTCAACGCGAAAAGCATCATGGGGGTGATGATGCTGGCGGCGGGCATCGGCTCCACCGTCACCGTCGAAGCCGAAGGCGATCAGGCCGATATCGCCCTCGACGCAGTGCAGGCGCTGTTCGACGACAAGTTCGGCGAAGGCGAGTAAGCGCGGCGCAAGGCCTCGCAGCTTTACATATCTTCACCCCCGCGAGACTTGCGGGCAATCGCCGCCTCGCAAAATGGATTCATCGTCACTTCCTTTTCAAGGACTGCCATGAATCCTCAAACCTCTTCTCCTTCCACGTCCGCCAAGGTGTCGCGGCTGCGCCGCACTCTGGGCATGGTCAGCGCCGCAGTCGTCGTCGCCGTGGCCAGCCACGCCGCGCTGGCCAGCGCGCAAACCCCGCCGCCCGATGCCCCCATGCAGCACGGCGCCATGGGGGGCAAGATGGGCCATTGTGGCCCCGGCAAACACGGCGAACGCGGCATGGAGCGCATGCTTTCCAAAGCTGGCGTCAGCCCGGAGCAACGTGAAAAAATGCGCGCGCTGCAAAAACAATCCTGGGAAAAAGCTCGCCCGGAAATGGAGCAAATGCGCGGTCTGATGCAGCAGCGCATGAAGCTGCTGGCCGCGCCGCAGATCGATCGCGGTGCACTCGAGGCCTTGCGCGACAAGCAGATGGCCCTGGCCAACCAGCTCTCGCGCAACCGCACGCAGACGCAGTACGAAATGGCGCAAATCCTCACGCCCGAGCAACGCGCCAAGCTCTACGCCATGATGGAGCACCGCATGGAGCGCATGGAACATCGTCACGGCCACGGCATGGGCCCTGGCATGATGCAATAAGGTTTCTTCACAGAGGGGCGCAGGCCGCTTGTCGCGGCCTGTCTGTTTTTACTGAAACTTTGTTTTGCTCAACGGGATTTCCCATGACCCCGCAAACCCGCACCTCCCCCAGCCAGCTGCTGCTGGTTGAAGACGACCTCCGGCTGGCCCAACAGGTCAGCGACTTCCTGCAGAGCGCCGGCTGGCAGGTGACGCATGCGGCCAATGCCGCGCAGGCCGAGGGCGAACTCAACCCGCGGCGCGGTGACGCACTGGGTTTCGACGCGCTCGTACTCGACCTCATGCTGCCCGACGGCGACGGCCTCGACATCTGCCGCCGCCTGCGCACGCACAGCGATCTGCCCGTGCTCATGCTGACGGCGCGCGGCGACCCGTTCGACCGCGTGGTCGGGCTGGAGATCGGCGCCGACGACTATCTCACCAAACCGTTCGAGCCGCGCGAGTTGCTGGCGCGGCTGCGCGCCATTACCCGCCGCCGCGCGGGCAGTCTGTCGCCGCGCGATCCGCAGGCCGAACAAATCCTGCGCTTCGGGCGCCTCGATATCGACCCTGCCGCCCGTCAGGCACGCATCGACGGGGAAGACCGGCCGATGACGGCCTACCAGTTCGATCTGCTTCAGGTGCTCGCGCGCCATCCGGGTCGGGTGCTGACGCGCGAGTTCCTGCTGGGCGCCGTCAAGGGGGAATCGCTCGAAGCCTTCGACCGCTCCATCGACGTGCATATCAGCCGCATCCGCGCCGCGATCGAAGATGATCCGCGCCACCCCCGCCGCATTCTCACCCTGCGCGGCGCGGGTTATGTATTCACCAAATCGCAGGACGGCATCTGAACATGGCTTCGCCCATGCCGCCCGGCGCCGTGCCGACCCCGCCCGCAGCGACGGAGCCCGGCGTAGCCAAGCAGGCCAAACTCTGGAAGCGGCTGTGGATCGCACTGATTCTGGCGCTGCTGGTGCAGGCGCTCGTTTCCGCCCTGGTGTTTCACTGGGTGTTCGAGATGGATCCGCAGCGGGCTCAGTTCCGGCGCGAAGTCTTCCGCGCCTTCATGCTGCAACACGGCATCGGCCCGCCCTCGCCCTGGCGACATCTGCTGATGTCGCCCTTCTTCGGCACCGTGGTCACCGCCATTCTGCTCAGCCTGGTCACTTACCCCATCATGCGGCGGCTGACCCGGCGGCTGGAAAATCTGCAGCAGGGCGTGCGCGCCTGGGGCGGCGGCGACCTGAGCGCGCGCGTGCCCGTGCAAGGCCGCGACGAAGTGGCGCAACTCGCGCAGAGCTTCAACACCGCCGCCGGGCGAATTGAATCGCTGATGCAGAGCCACAAATCGCTGCTGGCCTACACCTCGCACGAACTGCGCACCCCGCTCACGCGGCTGCGTCTCAGCCTGGAAACGCTGTCCACCCCCGTGCCCGCCGCAGCGCGCGATGTCGCCGCGCGGGCTGCCAAACATGATCTCGCCGAGCTCGATGCGCTGATCGACGACATCCTGCTCTCCAGCCGACTCGATGCCGCGACCGGACAAACCCTGCAGCTCGAAGAACTGGACCTGCTCGCCCTTCTGGCCGAAGAAGCCGCACGTTTCGACGTTGAAGTGCACGGCGACTGGATCACCCTGCAAGGCGACGAACGCCTGCTGCGCCGCGCCGTGCGCAACCTGCTCGACAACGCCCAGCGCCACGCGCCGGGCGCCGCGCCGCAAGTCAGCCTGACCGCGGTACAGGGCGGCGGCATCATCCGCGTCTGCGACCAGGGGCCAGGTATTCCCCCGGCCGATGCGCAGCGCATTTTCGAGCCTTTCGAGCGCTTGTCCGGGCGCGGCGAAGGCACCGGGCTGGGCCTGGCCCTGGTGCGCCGCATCGCCCGCCAGCATGGCGGCGAAGCCCGCTGCCTGCCCCGCGCTGGCGGCGGCACCTGCTTCGAAGTCTGGCTCGGACGCAAGCCCTGAGCGCGGCGCCGCCGTTGCCGCCGCGCGCAAGACTGGCGCAATACTTGCTTGGCCCGTGCCTGCCTTCAGAACCTCCCATTGGAGCGACCGAAAGCTCCGGTTTTTTTAATACCATGCGTGACCGGACGCGAAATGTCGCAGCAAAACAGGGGCTATTCGTTCTGCTTCGAGAGCATCCTGGGCCGCCTGCCATCGCTGGCGAACATCAAAACATCGCAGTTCACACCTCTTAAGGAAAAAATCATGACGTTCACTCTTCGCAAGCTCGCATCGCCGCGCCGTCTGGGCGCGCTGGCGGGTTCCGTGGCGCTGTGCGCGGTTTTCTGCGCCAGCGCATCTGCAACCCCCATCGCCCTGCCGCAGAAATACAAGGAACAAGGTCACCTGACCATCGCTGCCGACGCCACCTATGCGCCGATGGAATTCATCGCCAAGGACGGCAAGACCGTCATCGGCGCCGACGTCGATCTGGGCAAGGCCATCGCCAAAAAGCTCGGCGTGAAGGCCGATTTCATCAACGCCAGTTTCGACAGCATCATTCCGGCACTGCAGTCGGGCAAGTACGACATGAGCATGTCGTCGTTCACCATCACCAAAAAGCGTGAAGAAGTCGTCGACTTCGTCAGCTATATGACGGCGGGCACCTCGTTCTACGTCAAGGCCAAGGGCGGCCCCAAGGTCAATGGGCTGGCCGATCTGTGCGGCATGTCCGTGGCCGTGGAAAAAGGCACGACCCAGGCCGCAGACGCCGCCAAGCAGAGCCAGGAATGCGTGGCCGCTGGCAAGAAGGCCGTGACGGTTTCGGTGTTCCCCGACCAGAACGGCGCCAACCTCGCCATCGTCAGCGGCCGCGCACAAGTGGGCATGGCCGACTCGCCGGTGGCGGCCTGGATCGTTGAAGAGTCTCGCGGTCAGTTCAAGCTGACCGGCGAGTCCTACAACTCCGCGCCCTATGGCATTGCGATTCCGAAGAACAGCGGCCTGGCCGAGCCGGTATTGCAAGCCCTCAAGGAAGTGATCGCCAGCGGCGAATACGCCAAAATCCTGCACAAATGGGGCATCACCCAGGGCGGCATCAAAGACCCCGCCATCAACCCGGCCGTGCAGTAAGCACCCTCGCAGCCAAGCTATGTAGTCGGCCTGATAAGACTTGATGCCCTGCGCCCGGGCGGCAAAAGAAGCCAACCTGGGGCAGGGCTGCAACCGTATCGGCGCTTGCTCGTCCTGGGTCTTCCTCTCTTATCCCCATCAGTTTAGGAATCGAATGATGATTCGCGTTCTCCAAGGCTTCGCCTCTTTCCGCCGCGGCTTGGCCGCCCTTAGCGCAATCGCAATGGGCATGACCCTGGCCTCTTCGGCTGCGGCGGCCACGATCGCCCTACCCGCCAAGTACAAGCAGCAAGGCAAATTGACCTTTGCCTTCAATGCCGCCTACGCGCCCATGGAGTTCATCGCCAATGACGGCAAGACCATGATCGGCCTCGACATCGATCTGGCCAACGCCATTGCAAAAAAACTGGGCGTCAAGGCCAAGTTTGTCCAAGCTGGTTTTGACACCATCATCCCTGGGCTGCAATCGGACAGGTATGACTTGAGCATGTCGTCTTTCACCATCACCAAAAAGCGCGAGGAGGTGATGGACTTCGTCAGCTACTTCACTGCTGGCACCTCCTTTTACGTCAAGGCCAAGGGTGGCCCCGCGGTTGCCTCGTTGGGAGATTTGTGCGGACTGAGCGTGGCTGTGACCAAGGGCACGATTCAATCCGAAGACGCCACCAAGCAGAACCAGGAATGCAAGGCTGCGGGCAAGAAAGGTGTGGACGTGCAGTTCTATCCCGACCAAAACGCCGCCAGCCTGGCTATGGACAGCGGCCGCGCGCAAGTGTGCATGGCCGACTCTCCGGTGGCGGCGTGGATCGTCAAGGAGTCGCGCGGCAAGTTCAAGCTTTCGGGCGTGCCCTACAACTCCGCGCCCTACGGCATTGTCATTCCCAAGAACAGCGGCCTGGCCGAGCCGGTGCTGCAGGCGGTCAAGGCGGTCATGGCCGATGGCGAGTACACCAAAATCCTGAAAAAGTGGGGCGCTGAGCAGGGTGCGATCACCACACCTGAAATCAACCCTGCCGTGCAGTAAGTTCAATCCCCCGCTGTGACCGCGCGCCACAGCGGGTCGCCTGATCGGTTCCATTCCATGCGACCTGACGATATTCAAGCCATCCCGGCCCGACATCCCGGCCGCTGGGTGGCCGCTGCCGCTGTTTTTGTGCTTCTCCTAGCCACGGCCTACTCATTGACGACCAACCCGCGCTTCGAGTGGTCGGTCGTCGGTGAATATTTCTTCTCTGTGCGCATCCTGCACGGTTTGCTGCTCACGCTCGAACTCACCGTGATTTCGATGGTCATCGGCGTAGCGCTGGGCGTGCTGCTGGCGGTCATGCGCCTTTCGCACAACCCGATGGTCTCGAAGGCGAGCTGGTTCTACATCTGGCTGTTTCGCGGTACCCCGGTGCTGGTGCAGATTCTGTTCTGGTTCAACATCACCGCGCTCTACCCCAATATTGGCTTTGGCTCCTGGAGTTTCGATGCCAACAACCTGATCACCCCCTTCGTCGCCGCCATTCTGGCGCTGGGCCTCAACGAAGGTGCTTACATGGCCGAGATCGTGCGCGCGGGCATTCTGTCGGTGGACGAAGGCCAGAGCGAGGCCGGGGCCGCCCTGGGCATGTCGCGGTTGCAGATCATGCGACGCGTGGTGCTGCCGCAAGCCATGCGGGTCATCGTGCCGCCCACCGGCAACGAGGCGATCTCGATGCTCAAGACCACCTCGCTGGTCAGCGTGATCGCCGTAAGCGATTTGCTGTATTCGGCGCAACTCATCTACTCCGTGAACTACCGCACCATTCCGCTGCTGCTGGTGGCCAGCATCTGGTACCTGATCGTGACCACGTTGCTGTCGATCGGGCAGTTCTACATCGAACGCCATTTCGGCCGCAGCGCCACCCGTCAACTGGCCCCCACGCCATTGCAGCGTCTGCGCCAGCTCGCCTTCGGACGGGGCGCAAACAACGAGGGCGCCCAATGAACCAGCCCATGGTCAAGGCCGAAGGCGTGCACAAACGCTTCGGCTCCGTCGAGGTGCTCAAGGGCATTTCGATGGAGGTCGCTCGCGGCGAAGTGGTCTGCCTGTTGGGCGCATCGGGCTCGGGCAAATCCACCTTTCTGCGCTGCATCAACCACCTGGAAAAAATCGACGCCGGCCGTCTGCTGGTCGATGGCGAGTTGGTCGGCTATCGCCAGATCGGTGAACGGCTGCACGAGTTGCACGACCGCGACATTTGCCGCCACCGCGCCGAAGTCGGCATGGTGTTTCAGCGCTTCAATCTGTTCGGCCACATGACCGCGCTGGAGAACATCATCGAAGCGCCCATGATGGTGCGCAAAATGCCCAAGGCGCAGGCCACCGAACGTGCCCGCGAGCTGCTCGCCCGTGTCGGTCTGGCCGATCGCGGCAGCGCCTATCCCAACCAGCTCTCGGGCGGGCAGCAGCAGCGCGTCGCCATCGCCCGTGCGCTGGCCATGAGCCCCAAGCTCATGCTGTTCGATGAACCGACCTCCGCGCTCGACCCCGAACTGGTCGGCGAAGTGCTCGATGTCATGAAGTCGCTCGCGCGCGACGGCATGACCATGGTGGTCGTCACCCACGAAATGGGCTTTGCCCGCGAAGTGGCCGACCGCGTGGTGATGATGCACCAGGGGAAAATCATCGAATCGGCGCCGCCGGAGCAGTTTTTCGGCGCGCCGCAGCACGAGCGCACGCGGCAGTTCCTGTCCAAGATTCTCTGAGGTCATTGCCCAATTGCATTTGGCCCCAGAGGCATTAGCATCGTTTCCGTTTGTAACAACACAGCCACGGAGATCGATCATGACTCGCAGCCCCACCTCCCCCGCTCGCCGCCGCGTTCTTGCGCTCGCTGGCGGCGCCGCTTTGCTCTCCCCTCTTGCTCTGCGCCCTGCGTTTGCGGCCGAGTACCTCACCATCGCCACCGGCGGCACCAGCGGCGTGTACTACCCACTAGGCGTTGCGCTCTCACAGATCTACACCAAGGCCATACCCGCCGCCAAGAGTTCGGTGCAGGCGACCAAGGGTTCGGTGGAAAACCTCAATCTGCTCGAAGCCGGGCGCGCCGAGCTGGGTTTCTCGCTGGGCGATTCGCTGTCGGACGCCTGGAAAGGCGAGGCCGACGCCGGGTTCAAGGCCCCCCTGAAAAAGCTGCGCACCATGGCGGCGATCTACTCCAACTATGTGCAGATCGTGGCGCGCGAAGATTCGGGCATCAAGACCCTGGCCGATCTGAAAGGCAAGAGTATTTCGGTGGGCGCACCCAAGAGCGGCACCGAACTCAACGCCCGCGCCTTGATCAAGGCTGCCGGGCTGAGCTATAAAGATTTTTCCAAGGTGGAATACCTGCCTTTCGGTGAGTCGGTGGAGCTGATGAAAAACCGTCAGCTCGACGCCACGCTGCAATCGGCCGGGCTGGGCGTGTCTTCGTTACGCGATCTGGCTGCGTCGCAAAAAATCGTGGTGGTTCCCGTGCCTGCCGACATCATCGCCAAGGTGGGCGATCCGGCGTATCAAAGCGGGGTCATTCCGGCAAACACTTATGAAGGCCAGACCGCCGCGGTGCCGACGGCGCGCATCCAGAACTTCCTCGTCACCCGCGAAGGGCTGAGCGAAGAACTGGTCTATCAGATGACCAAGGCGATGTTCACCCACCTGCCCGAACTCGTGGCGGCGCACGCCGCGGCCAAAGGCATCAGCCTCAAGGACGCACCGCTGAACTCGCCCGTGCCGCTGCACCCCGGCGCGGCCAAGTACTACCGCGAAGCGGGTGTGCTGAAGTAAACCCCAGCAAGGCTTTTTCGCCTCGGCCCGCCTGCATGGGCCGTCTCATCCATCGTGTGGCGCCGCCACGAGCGGCCTTCACGCGCCTCGGATTCCAGCCATGAGCACCACCGCCGACGACCTGATCCACACCTCCTCCGAGCCGCACGCCGACAGCGGCCACCAGCGCAGCTTATCCGGCCTTGCCCAGCGCAGCGTCATGGCGGCGGCGCTGGCGTTTTCGGCCTATCAGCTCGTCGTGGCCGCCTTCCACCCCCTGTCGAGCCTGGTGATGCGCTCGCTGCATGTGGGCTTTCTGATGTTGCTGGTGTTCTGGGTCGTGCCGGCGCTCAAGCGCGGGAGCTGGATGCACCGCATTCCGTGGTTCGACTGGTTGCTGGGCGCAGCCGCCTTCGGGCTCGGGCTGTATCACTGGTTTTTCGAAGCCGACCTGATTCAGCGCAACGGCGACCCGACGCTGTCAGACCTCTGGGTCGGCGCCGCGGTGGTGGTGTTGCTGTTCGAGGCGGCCCGGCGCAGCCTGGGCTTGGCGCTGCCGCTGGTGTGCGCGGCCTTTTTGCTCTACGGCCTGTTCGGCCAGTACCTGCCTGATGCTATCAGCCACCGCGGCTACGGGCTCGACCAGATCATCGGTCAGCTCTATCTCGGCACCGAGGGCATCTACGGCATTCCCACCCTGGTGTCGGCGACCTACATCTTTCTGTTCATTCTGTTCGGCGCGTTTCTCGAACATGCCGGCATGATTCGGCTGTTCAACGCCCTGGCGCTGGGGCTGGTGGGCAAGGCGCGCGGCGGCCCGGCCAAGGTGGCCGTCATCTCTTCCGGATTGATGGGCACCATCTCCGGCTCCGGCGTGGCCAATGTGCTCACGGTAGGCCAGTTCACCATTCCGCTGATGAAGCGCTTCGGCTACTCGCCGGTGTTCGCCGGGGCGGTGGAAGCTACGGCCAGCATGGGCGGGCAGATCATGCCGCCAGTCATGGGCGCGGTGGCCTTCATCATGGCCGAAACCCTCAATGTGCCGTATGCCGACATCGTCAAGGCCGCCATCATTCCGGCCGCGCTCTACTACCTCACCGCGTTCTGGATGGTGCATCTGGAGGCGGGGCGCAAGAAATTGCTCGGCCTGCCTGCCGACCAGATTCCCAACTCCTGGAAGGCGCTGAAGGAAAACTGGCATCTGGCCCTGCCGCTGGCCGCGTTGGTGTGGATGCTGTTCCACGGCTTCACTCCGATGTTCGCCGGCATGATGGGGCTGTCGCTCACCGCCATTTTGCTGCTGGGCGCAGCCATCGCCGCGCGAATTACCCATACGGCGTTCCGCATGGTGTTCTGGTTTGCCTGCGGTCTGGGCGCTGCGGCGTTTCTGCAGTTCGGCATCCTGCCGGTGCTGGGGATCATTGCGGCGCTGGTCGCCATCAACTTGGTGGTCAAGGGCGGACGTCAGACGCTGCGCGTTTTGCGCGACAGTCTGATCGACGGCGCCCGGCAGGCCCTGCCCGTGGGCATCGCCTGCGCCATCGTCGGCGTGATCGTCGGTGTGCTCACCCTCACCGGCGCGGCCACGAGCTTTGCCGGGTTCATCGTGGACATCGGCGCGCACAGCCTGCTGCTCTCGCTGCTGCTCACCATGGCGGTCTGTCTGGTTTTGGGCATGGGCATTCCCACTATCCCGAACTACATCATCACCAGTTCGATTGCCGCGCCCGCCCTGCTCAAGCTGGGCGTGCCGCTCATCGTCAGCCACATGTTCGTGTTCTATTTCGGCATCATGGCCGACCTCACGCCGCCCGTGGCGCTGGCCGCGTTCGCCGCAGCCTCTGTGGCCAAGGCTTCGCCGATGCGCATTGGCTTCAAGGCCACGCAGATCGCGTTGGCGGGCTTCGTTGTGCCGTATATGGCGGTGTACGACCCGCAGCTCATGCTGCAAGGCGACTGGACCTGGCTGGGTGTGGCCTATGTGACGGCCAAGGCCATTTTGGCCATTGTGCTGTGGGGCGCGGTGGCCGTGGGTTATCTGCGCGGACCGATGTCGGTACTTGAACGCCTGCTGGCGTTCTGCGCCGCCGCCTTGCTGATCACTGCGCTGCCGATGACCGACGAGGCCGGGTTCGCCTTGGCGGCCATCGTGCTGCTCTGGCATAGCCTGCGCGCACGCGGACTGGCCGCACAGGCGGCGAGCTGAAAGATCAAAGCTTTTTCTGCCAGAACTGGGCCCGGCCAAAGGCCGGGTCGAGCGCATAGGTCTCGAAACCGAAACGGCGATAACTCGCAATGGCTGACGCGTTGCCGTCGAGCACTTCCAGCGTGAGCTTTCCGCAGCCCCGAAGACGCGCCACGTCTTCCACCCGCTGCAGCAGGCGGCGGGACAGACCCTGGCCGCGGTAGTCGGGCTCGACGTACACGTCATGCACGTTCATCAGGGGCCGAGCCATGAAGGTGGAAAAGCCCTCGAAGCAGTTGATGAGCGCAACGGGTGTGGCGCCGTCGAACGCGAGGACGCCAAAATAATCGGCGCGTTCGCGCAGTCGCTGCACCAGCACGGCCTTGACCTCGGGAGCGAGGTCTTCGCCGCCGCCCATCGGATCGCGGGCGTAGCGGGAAATGAGTTCCAGCAGCGCGTGGGCATGCTCAGGAAGGGACAAATCGACATCGACAAGGGTGATCACGCTGCACATCTCCAATGAAAACGGGGCGCCTTCGAGACGCCCCGTGTTGGCAGAAATGGTAGCGCGAGGCCGGTTCAGCTTATTTTTTGATGTCGCCGCAAGCCACGTATTTCTTCATGTCCTGCGCGCTTTCATGCACGTTGATGGCCATGGGCTCCTTGAACAGATCGTCCATGCTCACGGACGGCAGCTTAGTGACCGACTTGCCGTCCACCACGTTTTCCAGCGGATACTTGGGAACCGGGTTGAGGTTGGCGCAGGTGCCGGGGTGGATATGGTCGGGCTGCGCCACGCCTTTGGGTCCGCCCTTGATATGGACGGTGACTTCGATGCCCTTGCCCATGGGCTTGATCAGGGCGTAGCCGGTTTCGCCGGAATTGTTCTGGGCGGCAAGCTCGATCTTCAGTTCGTGCGGCATGGTGGAGGCAAAGGCCGGTGCGGCAGCAAAGCCGAGCAGGGCCAGGGAGAGTGCAAGTTTGTGCATGGTGAACTCCAGGGAAAAGGGCATTGATCAGGGAAAACACCGCGCGCTCTGCGGCGCAAAAGTGCTTTGCGAAGCTTAATGAGCCGCGCATCTCCATGCTGGCCCGTCTGGTATTGCGTGGCGCAGGGTGTTTTGCGCCGCCGCGCCGCCGTTACCATCGCCGCATGGCTCTTCAACTGTTCGGAATTCCGGTTTCTCGCGGCATGGCCATTGGGCGTGCCGTCATCCTCGCTTCGGCCCGGCTGGACGTGGCGCATTACTTCGTCGACCCCGGCACGGAAGAGGCGGAAATTGAGCGCCTGCGCGCCGCGCGCCGTGCCGTGCGCGCCGAACTCGACACCCTCAAGGCCGATCTGCCCGCTGATGCCCCAGCCGAAATGGCCGCCTTCATCGATGTGCACAAAATGCTGCTCGATGATCGGCAGATGGCGCTCGACACCATCACCTGGATACGCCAGCGCCGCTACAACGCCGAGTGGGCGCTCACCGCCCAGCTCGACGTCATTTCGCGCAATTTCGAGGAAATGGACGACACCTATCTGCGCGAACGCATCGCCGACGTCGAGCAGGTGGTCGAACGCGTGCTGCGCGCCCTTCGCGGCAGCGCGGGGCTGGCCCGCTCGGCCAGCGGCAATGGCGATCTGGTGCTCATCGCCCACGACATCGCCCCGGCCGACATGCTGCAGTTCAAGACCGGGGTGTTTCGCGGCTTCGTCACCGATGTGGGCGGCAAGACTTCGCATACCGCCATCGTCGCCCGCAGTCTGGATATTCCCGCCGTGGTGGGCGCGCGCTCGGCCGGCAGCCTGATCCGCCAGGACGATCTGGTCATCATCGACGGCGACAGCGGGCTGCTCATCGTCGATCCGTCACCCGTCATCCTCGAAGACTACCGCCTGCGCCAACAGGAATCGCAGCTCGCGCGCGAACGGCTCAAGCGCCTGAAATTCACCCCGGCGCGCACCCTCAACGCTGAACCGGTGGAGTTGCTCGCCAATATCGAGCAGCCCGAAGACTGCGCGCCCGCGCTTGAAGCCGGTGCGATGGGGGTGGGCCTGTTCCGCACGGAATTCCTGTTCATGAATCGTGGCGACAATCTGCCCGGCGAAGACGAGCAGTACGCCGCGTACAGCCGCGTGATGCAGGCCATGCAGGGCAAGCCGGTCACCATCCGCACCATCGATATCGGCTCGGACAAACCGCTCGACGCCGAAGACTATCGCGACGGCGAGTTCACCCACCTCAACCCGGCGCTGGGGCTGCGCGCCATTCGCTACAGCCTGTCCGACCCGGCGATGTTCCGCATGCAGTTGCGCGCCTTGCTGCGCGCCGCCGCTCTCGGGCCGCTGAAGGTGCTCATCCCCATGGTGGCGCACGCCAGCGAAATCCGCCAGACCCTTGCCGAACTCAACAAGGCCCGCGCCGAACTCGATGCCAAGGGCGTTTCATACGGCCCGGTGGAACTGGGCGCAATGATCGAAGTGCCGGGCGCCGCGCTGGCGCTGCCCTTGTTCCTGCGGCATTTCGACTTCCTGTCGGTCGGCACCAACGACCTGGTGCAATACACCCTGGCGATCGACCGCGCGGATGAGAGCGTCTCCAACCTCTACGACCCGCTGCATCCCGCAGTGCTCAACCTGCTGGCGCAGATCATCAGCCAGACCCGTGCTGCGGCCGCTTGGAAGGGCCGGCCGGTGGAAGTGAGCGTGTGCGGCGAAATGGCCGGCGACCCGAGCATGACCCGCCTGCTGCTGGGCATGGGCCTGCGCAGTTTTTCCATGCATCCGTCGCAGATCCTCGCGGTCAAACAAGAGGTGCTGCGCGCCGACCCCGACAAACTCACGCCGCTGGTACAGACCGTGCTGTCGAGCTTCGAGCCCGAAGAACTGCAGGCGGCGCTGGCGGCGTTGGGCTAAAGACTTGCGGGAACCTGTCGAGCCAGGGCCGATCTTCACCTGCAGCCCCCCCCTGACGCCCTTTTCTCCGACCGATCCGTGCGCTTCGCCTCGCCTCATTTCCGCCTACGCTGCCTGCGCCGCATCAGCCAGCAAGCCACCGTCTGGCTGCTCGGCGCCGCGCTATCTGGCGCGCCGGTCTGGGCGCAAGGCGCTGACACCCGCGCCCCCGGCTACGCCAGCAGCCTGCCGACCTTGGGAGACCCCGCGCAGGGCAGCCTGTCTTCGGTACAGGAAAAACGTCTGGGCGAAATCATCATGCGAGAAATGCGGCAGGAGCCCGACTACCTGCACGACAGCCTGCTGCGCGACTACCTCCAGGCCATCGTCGACCGCCTCACGCCCGCTGCCCGGCGCACCGCCGAGATGGAGGCGCCCGCGCACTTTCGCGTGTTTCTGCTGCGCGACCGCAGCTTCAACGCCTTTGCCCTGCCCGGTGGCTGGATCGGGGTGCACACCGGGCTGATCATCGACGCGCAATCGCACGATCAAGTGGCGGCCGTGTTCGCCCATGAAATGTCGCACATTACCCAGCGACACATCGCCCAGCGGCTGGCGCAGATGGGCCGTGACAGGCTGCTGAGCATCGGCTCGCTGCTGCTGGCCGTCGCCGCCGCGAGCGCGGGGCAGGATCAGGCCGCGCAAGGTCTGGCGATGGGCGGGCAGGCCGCAGCCATCGACAGAGCCTTGCGTTTTTCGCGCAGCAACGAGCGCGACGCCGACCGCACCGGCGAAGAGGTGCTGGCGGAATCGGGCTATCCACCGCAGGCCATGGCCAGCATGCTGCTGCGGCTGCAAAACCTCTCCCGGCTCGACGACTCCGATGTGCTTGCCTTCCTGCAGACGCACCCGCTGACCAGCGAGCGCATCGCCGACGCCCAGGCGCGCGGCGGCAACCAGCCCCTGCCGCCCGACCACGATCTGATGTTCTGGCTCATGCACGCCCGCGCCCGCGCGCTCACCCCAACCAAGCGCGACGCCATGCAGCGCGAGGAAAAGCGCTTCAGCGCCGACAAAGCCGCCTTCCCCGCCCAGCAGGCCGCCATCGCCTACGGGCAGGCCGTGTTGCTGCAAAGGCTGGGCCGGTTCGACGCCGCCGCGGCGGCGCTCACGCGGGCGCAAGCTGCGGCCGCCAGCGCCCCGGCCGCCGAGCGTCTGCCCCTTGATCTGCTGCAGACCGAATTGCTGCTGGAGCATCAACCCGCGCAGGCCGCCGATGCAGCGCGTGCGCTTTACCGCCAGTTTCCGCAGTCCACCGCCGCCCGGCATCTGTTGGCGCGCTGCCTGCTGGCTTTGCCCGATAAAAAATCGGCGCGCGAGTTTCTGCGCCAGCAGACCGTGGCGCATCCACAAGACATCGTGCTGTGGCAAGACCAGGCCCGCGCCGAGGCCGCCCTGGGCGCCTTTGCGGCGCAACACCGCGCCACGGCCGAGGCTTACGCCCTGGAAGGAAAGACCGAAGCGGCCATCGAACAACTGCACATTGCGCAGCGCACGCCGGGGGCAGATTACTTCGAGGCATCGATCATCAACGCCCGTCTGCGCGCCCTAGAACAAGCGCACGCGCAGCAGGTGCAGATCGACAAGACACTGCCGCAGTGAACGCCGCGCCGGAGCAATCGAATCTGCCGCGCAAGGATAATGCCACGCATGGCTGCGCCTTCACCGACATCCCCTGCCCCGACCTCCGTGTCTGACCGATTCCCGCTATCGCAATCGCTTGCCCTTGGCCTGCTTGGGCTGGCCATGTCGCTGCCGCTGATCTGGCCTTTCGATCCGGGCGTGGTGGCCAAGATGGGCACCACGCTGGTTGCCGCTGCGCTCTGGGCCGCCGTGTTTCTCGCCGCAGCCTGGAGCGGCCTGACGCCGCGCTTCGGCCTGGCGGCGCTCGGCTTTGGTGTGGCCGCTACCGTGGTCGGCCTGCAGACGCTCAGCGGGCAGCTCGCATACGCCAGCCAGGGCGCGATCACCGTAGCGGTGTTGTTGAGCGCGGCGCTGATCGCCGGGCTGGGCAACGCCGCCGTGCGGCGCACCAGTCGTGCAGGCGCGGGTATGGACCCACACCCCTGGCTCGACGTAGCCGCGGCCGGACTGCTGCTGCAAGGGGTGATTCAGGTGGTGTTCGGACTGGTGCAGTTCGCCCTCTGGCAGATGCCGTCGCTGGCCTCCTGGCTGGCGGCGCATGCACCGCTGTACGCCGACCTCATCAGCTACCCCTCGACCGGGCGGGTGTTCGGCAATCTGCGGCAACCCAATCATTACGCCACCGCCGTCGCGCTCGGCCTGGCCGGGCTGGCCTGGTGGGCGCCGCGATTGCGCGTAAGCGTGGTCTGGGCCACCGTCATCGGCATGAGCTGGGCGCTGGTGGTCTGCGGCTCGCGCACAGGCATGGTGCAGGCGGTCGTCGCCGCCATTCTGGTGCTGATCGCGGTGCGCGGAGCCTGGCGCGACCCACGCTGGGCGGCGCTGGTGGCGGTGCCGGTGCTGTATGCGCTGTGGTGGTTGGCGTTGCGCGAAGCCGATCACCTCGGCTGGATCAGCTTTCTCGATGCCGTGACGCGCCAGCTCGACCAGCCCGTCAATGCCCGCGCGCTGATCTGGCGCAATGCCTGGCAGGTGTTCGAGCATCTGCCCTGGTTCGGCGCGGGCTGGGGGCAATTGGGCTGGGGGCTGCAACACGCGGCCATTCATCATGCCCTGCACCCACTGCCGCTGGACAATATCGACAACGCCCACGATCTCATTCTGCAACTGCTGGCCGAAACCGGGCTGGTAGGCACCCTGCCGATTGTGATCGTCGCCCTGGCCTGGCTGTGGCGCTCGGCCCGGGGCTGGATGCAACAGGGCCGCGCCGCACCGAACGACGCCTCGCCGATCGCCCTCACCGCCTGGATGGGCGTGGCGTTTCTGGGCCTGCACAGCCTGGTCGAATATCCCCTGTGGTATCTCTATTTCCTCTGGGTGTTTGCCTTTCTGGCAGGCTGGATGGACGGGTTCGGCCGCGGCGAGGCCGCCCCGGTCGCGCTGACGCTGCCCCGCCCTGCGGCACTCGCCGTGGGCGCGCTGGCCGTCGCACTGGTCGCCAAGGCGGGCTACGACTACAACGTCACCAACACGGCGTACTCCGCAGATCGCGTTGAGGCCGCTGCGGCCATCCGGCAGGCTCAGCGCGGCGATCTGTTCTTCCGACCGCTGATCGGCTTTGCCGTGGCCAGCGGCCTTCAGGTGCGCGCCGCCGACTCTCACGCCGATCTGCTGCGCGAGCAGGCCGAGATCGATCGCGTCAGCCATGCCTACGGCGATCCCAATCTGCTGATCCGGCGCATCCTGCTGCTCAGCCGCCTCGGCCATGCGCAGCAGGCGCTGGCGCTGGCGCGCTACACAGCCAGTTCGTTCTGGCTGTATGCCCCCGGACTGGTCAAGCAGTTTCCCGCGCAGGCCGCGCAGGCCGGTCTGTCTGCAGCGCAAACCGCGCCCTTGCTCGAAGCTTTGAAGCAAGCCCCCGTGCTGCGACGGGTTGTCGTACCGGTCAATCATTGAATCATTGAACTCACCTCCCGCTGCACGCGGAAGGTGTGCAGGATTTGTCACAACGATCATCGCGCCGCTTGTCGGGGTCTTTTGATGCGGCGCAAAATAGATACTTACTCTACAGATTTCCCATGCCTTCCCTCGCCCGCGTTCAGTCGATGTTGACCCAACCCGCCTTTCGGGAGGGGGTGCGCGATATGCGCGCCGTGTCTCTGGGCATCGCCGCCTGGGGATTGGTAACGGGCGTCGCCATGGTGAAGTCGGGGCTCAGCGTGCAACTGGCGCTGGCCATCAGCCTGTTCGTGTTTGCGGGCAGCGCCCAGCTCGCCGCGCTGCCGCTGATCGCAGCCGGAGCACCGCTCTGGCTGATTCTGGGCACCGCGTTTTGCGTCAATCTGCGTTTTGTCGTCTTCAGCGCGCAAATGCGCCCCTATTTCGAGCAAGTGCCGCGGTGGCGCCGTCTGGCCTACGGCTACCTGATCGGCGACCTGAACCAGGTGCTGATGATCCGGCGCCATCCCCACCCCACCCACGATCCGCAGCAGGCGCAATACTTTCTCGGCGTTTCGCTGACCAACTGGGTCGCCTGGCAGATTCCCTCACTGCTCGGTATTGCAATGGCACAGCACATTCCCGGCAGTTGGGGGCTTGCGTTTGCTGGCACGTTGGCGCTGCTGGGCATCGTGCTCTCGCTGCTGGCCGACCGCACGATAGCCGGGGTGATCATCGTCGCCTCGGCCTTGAGTGCGCTGCTGTTCTGGCTGCCGCTACGGCTCAATCTGGTGGCAGCCATCGTCGGCGCGCTGATCGTGGGCATGGCGTGGGAAGCCTGGAGCAGCCGCCAGCTCACCGCGAACGCTGTACTCGACGGCACCAAACCTTGAGAATCGAGCGGCCATGACCTTGTTCCAGCAGATCGCCCTCGTGGTCGGCATGACGGCCGTGACGGTGCTGAGCCGCAATCTGTTTTTGCTCTCGCGCAAAGCCATGCCCTTGCCCGCGCGCGTCAAGATCGCCCTGCGCTTCGCCCCGGCAGCAGCGCTGGCCGCCGTGGTGGCGCCCGAGTTGTTTTTACTCACCCCGCTCGGGCCGCCCTGGGTGAAACTGGGCGCAGCCGTGATTGCGGCGGGCTATTTTTTCGCACGCCGGGGCATTCTGGGCACCATACTCAGCGGCATGGTCGCCTATTGGGCCTTGAGCTGGATCAGCCACACCTGGGCTTGAGAACAACGGCGGGCAAGATTTGCTTGCGCGTCGTATTACGGGTGATGCGGTACGAGATCGGCTCCACCGATGTGTCGGTGACACAGGTTCCAGCGATTTTTACCCTGCTGTTTTGCCACATACATGGCGTCATCGGCGCGTTGCAGCAACTCGAAGCTGCTGCGCGCGTGCGTGGGAGCGGCCGCCACACCGATACTGGCCGTCACCCGCATGCCCGAGAGCAGGTCGTAGCCCGCCGCCGCGCAGACCTCGACGAGCTTGGCCGCAAGCGACTGCGCGGCCGACAGATCGGCCACGGCGCTAAGCGCCACAAACTCATCGCCGCCGATGCGGCCTATGGCGTCGTCGCGCCGCAGCACGTCCTGCATGGCGTGCGCCACCTGCACCAGCAAACGGTCGCCGCGCACATGACCGAGGCGGTCGTTGATCTGCTTGAAGCCGTCGAGATCGATGAAGCACAGAGCGAGCATGTCGTCGCGGGTGCGTCGCGCCAGCGCGGTATCGAGACGCTCCATGATGGCGCGGCGGGTGAGCACCCCTGTCAGCGCGTCGCGTTCGGCGCGGTGCAGCAGCCGGGCGTGGGTGTCGATCTGGTGGGTGATGTCGCGCACGAAGGTCAGCAGCGAAACCACGCGCCCTTCCTCGTCGCGCAACGCCGAAAGCGTCCACTCCACCCAGATCCGCCGCCGGTCCTTGCGAATGTATTGCGCCTGTTCTACCCAGTTGTCGATCTCTCCGCGCAGCAAGCGCTCATAGACCGCCAGGGTGCGCGCGCGCTCCTCCTCGGGCACCCCCATGGCCAGGCGATGCGTGCCCAGGCGTTCGGCCTCGGAGTAGCCCAGAATGGCCTCGGCCGAACGCGACCAGCGCGTGACGATGAGTTCGGCGTTGCTCTCGATCACGCCCCAGGGCAGATTGTCCAGCGCCTGTTCGAGCAGCCAGTTCGAGCGTTTGAGCGCCATCGCGGCGGTGACGTCGTCGTGCACATCGTGCGCAATGGTGTAAATGGCCTCGATGCGCCCGCCCATGCCCCGCTCGGGAAACACCTGGATGCGCGCCCAGCGTGGCGGATCAAGATGCCGAAGCAGACGCAGGTAATCGGCCTGCTGACCCGCAAAACCCCGCTCGAACGCGGGCTGCGCCGCGGTCCAGGCCTCATCGCCGTAAAGCTCTTTGAGCGTTCTGCCGCGCAGTTGGTCAGGATTTCGCCGCGCCCAGCTCACATAGGGCGGATTGAAAAAGGTCAGCCGCCCGTCGGCGTCCCAGCGGCCTATGGGCAGATCGACCGCTTCGAGCAGACTTCTGACTTCCGGCACGGCGGCCAGTCCGGGCAAAAGCTCTACCCCGGGCATCGGGGCCGGGTTGGGCTCGGGCTGAAAGGAGTCGCTCATGGAGGAAGACAAGTGAGGTGTCGGGATTTTCAGAGTGAGCCGGGTGAGCGGGGTGAGCCGGGTGAGCCGGGTCAACCAGCCTGACGAGATTCTGACGGCTGGCGCGAAGTCGTCAAGAGCACGCTCTACACTACACCCCGGTTTCCTGTGAGGGATTCCACATTTTCGCTGATCGCGCCGCCCATGAGCTGGGCCAGCTCCTGCGAGATCGCCAGGCCCAGACCGCTGCCGCCGGCGCGCCGGCCGGCTTCG
>NZ_MEGQ01000028.1:0-32903 GCF_001725585.1 Thiomonas sp. SCN 64-16
TATCGTTGGGGGCATGCTTGTTTCTGGTGGGACTCCAATTTTTAGTGCCGGAATCTACATCAATAAACTAACTAAAGTCGTCATGTATTCGGTATTGACGGCCGCTGCCGTAAATATTGTATTGACAGTTCTGCTTGTTCGCCCATTCGGTATTGAGGGGGCTGCTTTTGCTGCCCTGGTCAGCTACATCTTGTACACTGTCATGGCGGCTTATTATGGCCGTAAAGTTGTAAAAATAAGCATCCCGTGGTTTGATGTATTAAAATATGGGTCATTCACTCTAATAATGTATGGTGTAGTGGTTTATATTGATCCGCCGGATCTGGTTTTTCGAATTTTTTCTCAAATTATTGTCGGGGCGGTTGTGTATGGTGCTTTGATTATTATTTTTGACCGGCAGGTGCGAAATCTATTGCGACAAGGTGTTGCAAAGTTGATGAGGGCGCGATAAGTTTTTGTATGTGCTGGATGTACGATTTTAATATTCACCTTGATGATATTATTTTTTCTGTTCTTTTTCTGAATTTTCTCACTGATGCCTTCTGCGCTTTCCATTGCCCCGATGCTCGATTGGACGGATCGACATTGCCGCTATTTTCATCGTCTGATTACACAGCGAGCTTTGCTTTACACGGAAATGGTGACGACTGGGGCGTTGCTATATGGAGACGTGGCGCGGCATCTTGATTACAGTTCGCATGAGCACCCTGTTGCGCTGCAGTTAGGCGGTAGTGAGCCAGTTGATCTGGCCCGTTGCGCCAAACTGGCACTCGAATGGGGTTATGACGAAATCAATCTGAACTGTGGATGCCCCAGCCCTCGGGTGCAGCGCGGGGCATTTGGGGCTTGTTTGATGGCTGAACCCTCGCGGGTGCGCGATTCGGTTGCTGCCATGGTGGAGGCGGTTTCAGTCACGATCCCGGTTACGGTCAAGCACCGCATTGGTGTCGACCATAAGGATAGTTACGGTTTTGTGCGCGATTTTGTGGGAACGGTGTCGCAAGGCGGTTGTGAGACGTTCATCGTGCATGCCCGTTCCGCATGGCTTGATGGCCTTAGCCCGAAGGAAAACCGCGATATTCCTCCGCTGCGACCAGAGTTTATTTTGCAGTTGCGGCGCGACTTTCCAGAACTAGCCTTTGTGCTCAATGGAGGCATCAAGACGGGGCAGCAGATTCGCGAGTGGTTGCCGCAGGTGTCTGGCGTGATGGTGGGGCGGGCGGCTTATCAAGACCCGTGGAGTCTGGCGACTTGGGATCAAGAATTTCTGGGGAGTGCCGATTCGGCTGCACCTGAGCGCGAAATCGTCGAAGAGCAAATGGGCGCTTACATCGCGGCGTGGAAGGCAAAGGGCTTGCATCCGCAGGCGATCACCCGGCATATGCTCAATTTGTGGAAGGGGCAACCCGGTGGGCGTCGCTGGCGGCAAGTGTTGAGTGATTCGAGTTTGTTGTCCACGCTGTCGGTGCCTGAGCTATTTGCGACGGCCAGACGCGCCCGCCTGTCGGCCGAACTCGACGAAGCGATGGAGTCAAATCAACCCAGCCAACCCGGTCAACCGTTAACGGCTTCGGCTTGCGTCTGAACGCTCGCCCTGGCGTGCGATTCTGAATCGATTTCTGCGGTTGACAGTGCGACGACCTTCAGCGCGGCGTCGCGGAAAGACTCTCCGTCAATGTCCTTGAGCGCGACGACAGGCGCGGCGTCGAACGCCCGAAAATGGTTGGACATCGACCGGGTGTAGCTCGGGTCGTAGTGGTGCTGCAGGATGTCTGCGGTGAAAGCGGCAAGCTCGCCTTGTGCGATGAGTTCCTGCCAGCGTTCGACGGTTTCGGCGCCTCGCAAGGCGCGCAGGCTGGCTAGGCGCTGCAACAGCAGGGGGCGATCGGCAGACAACTGGGCGTAGTCGGCTAGCAACAGCGCAACGCGCAGGTTGGTTTCGAGCTCCAGGGTGATGCAATGCCCCTGGCGCATCTGCTCCATCAGCGCATCCGGTACGTGAAGGGCGCCAATCTTTTTGCTCTCTGCCTCGACAAATACCGGGCGGTTCGGATCGAAGCGGCGCAGATCGGCCCACACGCGGGTCTCGAACAATTTTTGCGAGGGCTGCGTTTCACCCGGCTCCAGGCCCAGCACGGAACCTCGATGCTGTGCCAGCGCCTCGAGATCGAGCACTTGCGCCCCGACCTCACGCAATGATTGAAGCAGACGGCTCTTGCCGCAGCCGGTGCGGCCGCAGATGACGTGAAATTGAAGTTGCCCGGACCGTTGCTCCAGATCGGCGCGCAGGGCGCGGCGCAAAGACCGATAACCGCCCTGCACCAGCACCACGGAAAAACCGATGCGCGCCAGAATGTGGGCCATCGCGCCCGAGCGGTTGCCGCCGCGCCAGCAGTACACCAGAGGCGTCCAGGATTTGGGCAACTCGGCCGCATGCGCCTCGATGTGGTTGGCGATGTTGCGGGCGATCAGCGCGGCGCCGCGCTTATTGGCCACGAAGGGATCGACCTGGGCGTAAAGCGTGCCGACTTCGGCGCGCTCGGCGTCGTCGAGCACCGGCCAGTTTTGGGCGCCCGGCATGTGATCGAGCGCGAATTCCGACGGGCTGCGCACATCGATCACGGCGCTGAAAGACTGTAGCTTCTGCAGCGCTTCTGCCGCATCCATGACGCGGGGATTCATGGCGCCGATCTCGCGGCAGGCAGGGCCAGCAAAGGGGCGAGGTGCGGCCAGACGGTATCGAGCATGGTGGGTTGCGCTTGTGCGGTGGGGTGAATGTTGTCGGACTGAAACCAATCGGGATGGCCGACGACGCCAGAAAGCAGAAACGGGACCAGCGCCACACGCTGCGATTTTGCAACCGCCGGAAACACAGCCGCAAAACGCGCGGTGTACGCCGGGCCGTAGTTTGGCGGAATTTGCATACCGACCAGCAAAACACGCGCGCCCGCCTTTTTGCACAATGCGACCATACGGCTCAGATTGTTCTGCGTTTGCTGCAGGGAAAGACCGCGCAGGGCATCGTTGCCGCCCAGCTCGATGATGACCACGCGCGGCTTGTCGCGCGCGAGCAGGGCGGGCAGCCGGGCCAGCCCGCCCGCTGTGGTGTCGCCGCTGATGCTGGCGTTGATCACGCTCCAGCGCGGCTCTTTGGCTTCGAGCCGCTGGCGCAGCAGATCGACCCAGCCTTTTCCCGTCTCCAGCCCGTATCCGGCAGACAGGCTGTCGCCCACCACGAGCAGAGTGGCTATGGGCGTGGATACAGGCGGTATGGCGGCCCGCGCGGCGCCGGCTAGCCCCATGTCCGCCGTCAGCGCCGACACCATAAGCCCCAAGACCTTGCGCCGCGACAGCGGGGACGGGCTTTCTACAATCAGCGGCTTTCCATTTTTCATAACAAGGCTTCCATGACGGTCGATGTGATTGTCGCGCAGGATCTGGGCAAGACCGTTTCCGATGTCGGCGACGCCCTGACCATTCTTCACGCGGTGCAACTGCGAGTTCCTGCGGGACAGAGTGTGGCCATTACTGGCGCCTCGGGCTCGGGGAAATCCACGCTGCTGGCTTTGCTCGCCGGCATGGATCGGCCCAGCACAGGTCAGGTGTGGATCGACGGCGTTGATCTCGACAGCCTCGACGAGAACGGCCGGGCCGATCTGCGGGCGCAGAAAATCGGCTTCGTGTTCCAGAATTTTCAGCTCATCGACCACTACACCGCGCTGGAAAACGTGGTGCTGCCTCTGGAAATTTCCGGGCGCGCTCACGGCGCGGTGGACGCCGCAACGACCTTGCTGCACGCCGTGGGTCTGGGCCAGCGCCTGCATCATCGCCCGGCCTTGCTGTCAGGCGGTGAGCAACAGCGCGTTGCCCTGGCCCGCGCCTTCGTGGGCCGACCCCGGCTGGTCTTGGCCGACGAGCCAACGGGCAATCTCGATGCGGCCACAGGTGAGCGCATCATGGATTTGATGTTCCGGCTGCGCGCCGAAATGGAGGCAACGCTGGTACTGGTCACACACGATCCGGCGCTGGCCGCACGCTGCGACCGCGTGTGCACCATGCACGCCGGTCACTTGACCGAACAACCCCAGGCGGTGGCTGCATGAAGCCGCTCTACGGATTTCACGCGGTGGGCGCGCGCCTGCGTGCGGCCCCTGCGTCGGTGCACGCGGTGTATGTCGATGCCAGTCGGCGCGATGCGCGCATGCAGCAGTTTCTGCGCAAAGTCGAGGCCTCGGGCGTGGAGCTGAAAACCCTCAGCGCCGAGCGCCTGACTGCGCTGGCGGGCACCGACCGTCATCAGGGCGTGGTGGCGCAGGTCGATGACTTGCCGACTGTGCACGACCTGCACGCCGTGCTCGATGCCGTGGAGGGCGCGCCGCTGGTGCTGGCGCTCGATGGCGTGACCGATCCGCACAACCTCGGCGCCATCCTTCGTACTGCCGACGCGGCGGGGGTGCATCTGGTCATTGCGCCGAAAGATCGCGCGGTCGGACTCAACCCCACCGTGGCTCGCGTGGCCAGCGGCGCGGCGGAAACCGTGCCCTATCTCATGGTGACCAATCTGGTGCGCAGCCTAGGCGAATTGCAGGATCGTGGCCTGTGGGTGATGGGTACTGACGAGGCCGCGACCGACGATGTCTACGCCGCCAACTGGACGCAGCCCGCGGTGCTGGTGATGGGCGCCGAGGGCGCCGGCATGCGCCGTCTGGTGCGCGATACCTGCGATCAGCTCCTGCAGATTCCCATGCTCGGCGCAGTGGAGAGCCTCAACGTCTCCGTCGCCGCCGGGGTTTGTCTTTACGAGGCCGTGCGTCAACGGCGCGTATGAATGCCCCCGGGGCCGGGCTTCGCCCAACCCGCCCCCCGTGGGGGTCAAGAAAACTTGGGACGGCCCGGCGTTTTGTCTTGAGCCTGATCTATCGGGCTTCGCTGGCGCGCTCCAAACGGTGATGCATGCGCTGCAGCGCAATCCAGACAATCAGGGCGATGATCGGGATGGAAATGCCCTCGGCCAGCTTGGGCTTGATGTGCAGCCAGGGTTCGGCCGCTTCGAACAAATGGCCCACCAGCGAGGCCATGTAGTACGTGATCGCGGCGACCGACAGGCCCTCGACCGTCTGCTGCAGGCGGAGTTGCAGGAACTGCCGACGGTTCATCGACGCCAGCAAACTGCGGTTTTGCTGCTGCATGGCCACTTCCACCCGTGTGCGAAGCAGGTTGCTGCAGCGTGAAACCCGCTCGGAAAGCGCCTGCTGTCGCCGTGCCGCCCAGGCGCAGGTTTGCATCGCGGGCGCCAGCCGACGCTCTAGGAATTGCCCGATGGTCTGCAGGCCGAAAATCGGTTTTTCGTGCAGTTCAGTCACACGCCGGTTGACCAGGTCGTAGTACGCATTCGCCGCGGTAAACCGGCCGTGAGAAGCGGCATAGACGCCTTCCACGGCAGACGCCAGCAAAGTCAGACGATCCAGGGTTTTGTGGTCGCGATTCGGCTCGGCGTCTTCGGCGCCGCCGTTGCTGCCGATGGCGTCCATGATGCTCACCAGATCCTGCTCGTATCGGTTGAGTTGGGGGGTGAGTTCGCGAGCGACCGGTAGCGTCAGCAAAGACAGCAGGCGATAAGTCTCGATTTCGAGCAGGCGCTGCACCAGTCGCCCGCGCCGCCGCGCCGACATGGCCTTGCTCAACACAATGAAGCGGGTAAAGCCGTCGGGTGCGATGCGCAGATCGGTGAAGACCTGTGCATGCCCGTCGGCCACGTCCGACCCGACCAGCGCATCGATGTCCAGCACCGCGGAGAAATCAGGCAGGGTGTCGCAGCCCAGTTCGCCCTCGGGCATGACGGCGACGTGGTTGGCGCACAGGCGTTGCCCCGGAATGCGCGCCAGCCATTCCGCCGAAACGCGGTCGCAGGCGCAGCGTTCAAACAACGGATCTTCCGGGCCGAGGACCTCATGCGTAATGAAGGTGTAGCTGACGAACTCGCCGTGGCGCTCCCAGCGCAGGCGCACCGGGCCGATCTGCTCCGTGTGAAACATGCTGCCCATTGCTGGCGGCGGCAGGTGCAGATTGCCGAGCAGTTCACTGAGGTGTTCGAACGCCTGTTGCGACTCGGACGGGCTGACCAGCATCACTTGATGGCTGACCTGCGCCGGCGCACCCACTCGCTCGAACGGGCGGGCGTGGATCTCGTTGTGAAGCTGCTGACGCAAAGGATGTTCGGACATAAGAGACGAGCGGCGAGCTGAAAAAGAAAGAGTGGAGGACGCAGGACGGGGCCGAGCCCGTGAGTCGGTCTGGGTGGGCGGAAGTCTGCTATGATGCTCGGGTTTTGTGCGGTGCGAAATAAACGCATAAAAAGCGTTCAGAAAGCACCGGGCCAGCGCAACAAAAAGTGACTAGCCCGGCATCAAGCAGCACAAAACAGAAGCACAGAGCGCGCCATGCTACCAACGCGAATGAGGGAGTGATTTGACGGATCGCTCAAAATTCAGCACGAGGTCATTGTGTGGCTCAAACTGTGGCGCAAACCACCCGCAAACCGACTCAACCAGGTGTTGAGCCGCTGCCGAAGTTACCCGGTGCTTGCACTGGAGAATTTGGGCGGCGTGCCAATCAGAGCCGGATTTCAGACCCAACTTGGATTGGAAACTTTATGTCAGTCTCAATGCGTCAAATGCTGGAAGCCGGGGTGCACTTCGGTCACCAAACCCGTTTCTGGAACCCCAAGATGGCCCCGTACATCTACGGCCATCGCAACAAAATCCATATCGTCAACCTCGAAAAGACGCTGCCGATGTACTTGGAGGCGGCGAAGTTCGCTCGCCAACTGGCTGCGCGCCGCGGCACCATTCTGTTCGTCGGCACCAAGCGTCAGGCGGGTGAAATTGTGCGTGAGCAGGCCGAGCGTTGCGGCATGCCCTATGTCGACCAGCGCTGGCTCGGCGGCATGCTGACCAACTTCAAGACGGTCAAGACCTCGATCAAGAAGCTCAAGGACATGCAGGCCCAGGCGGCCGAGGGTGTGCTCGAGCAGATGAGCAAAAAAGAAGCGCTGACCTTCCAGCGCGAAATGGATAAGCTGGAAAAGTCCATCGGCGGCATTCAAGATATGGCGGCTCTGCCCGATGCGATTTTTGTCATCGATGTGGGCTACCACAAGATTGCCATCGCCGAGGCGAAGACGCTGGGCATTCCGGTGATCGGTGTGGTCGACACCAACCATTCCCCGCTGGGCGTGACTCACATCATTCCGGGCAACGACGACTCGGCCAAAGCCGTGATGCTGTACGCGCAGGGCATGGCCGATGCCATCCTGGAAGGCAAGAACGACGCGGTCAATGAAGTCGTGCAAGCCGTCTCCGAGGGCGAAGAAGAATTCGTCGAAGTTCAGGAAGACGCGCCTGCCGCTTGACGGGGCCAAGATGATCCTGCTGCAACGGCCCGATTCACCGGCCTGAAACACCCCGGGGCTGCGATACACAGCCCCTTTTTTTCAACTGCGTTTCTAGTTTCGATTTCAAGGAGTTCAACAATGGCGGCAATTACCGCAAGCATGGTGGCAGAACTGCGTGCCAAGACCGATGCCCCGATGATGGAGTGCAAAAAGGCGCTGACCGAGGCCGAAGGCGATATGGATCGCGCTGAGGAAATCCTGCGCGTCAAGCTCGGCAGCAAGGCCAGCAAGGCGGCTTCGCGTGTGACGGCCGAAGGCATCGTGGCGGCCTATATCAACGGCACGACCGGCGCGATGATCGAGCTGAACTGCGAAACCGATTTCGTGGCCAAGAATGACGATTTCCTGGCCTTCGGCAAAGACCTGACCCAGTTGATCGCGGCGCATAACCCTGCCGACGTGGCGGCGCTGTCGGCACTGACGCTCGATGGCGAAACCATCGAAGCGCGCCGCAGCAAGCTGATCGGCAAGATCGGCGAGAACATGACCATTCGTCGCTTCAAGCGTTTTGCGGGCGATCACAAGCTGGTGAGCTATCTGCACGGTACGCGCATCGGCGTGATGGTCGAGTTCACCGGCGACGAAGTGGCCGCCAAGGATGTGGCCATGCACATCGCCGCGATGAAGCCGGTGGCGCTGTCGTCGTCGCAGGTGCCCGCCGAGCTGATCGAAAAAGAGCGCTCCATCGCCTCGCAAAAAGCGGCCGAGTCGGGCAAGCCCGCCGAGATCATCGCCAAGATGGTTGAAGGCTCGGTGCAGAAATACCTCAAGGAAGTCTCGCTGTTCGATCAGGTGTTCGTCAAGAACGACAAGCAGACGGTCGAGCAAATGCTGAAATCCGCCAACACCACGGTGCACGGCTTCACCCTGTACGTGGTGGGTGAGGGCATCGAAAAAAAGTCGGAGAATTTTGCGGAAGAGGTGGCCGCACAGATGGCTGCAGCCAAGCAAGGTTGAGCGCCGTTGCCCGGCTGACCGGGGCCGATTGGGGCCAATTGGATCGATTGGGACCGGTCGCCTAGCACCTTGTCGTCTCGCTTCTTTGCAGCCTCTCCAACTCGGCCTTTTCGCCTCTTTTACCGCTCGCCAGGAGTCACCATGTCCGGATACAAACGTGTTCTGCTCAAGCTATCGGGCGAGGCCCTGATGGGCGATGATGCTTATGGCATCAATCGCGTCACCATCGAGGCCATGGTGCGGGACATCGCCGAGGTGGTGCATTCGGGCGTGCAGCTGGCGATAGTCATCGGTGGCGGCAACATCTTCCGCGGAGTGGCGGGGGGCGCTGTGGGAATGGACCGGGCGACGGCGGACTATATGGGCATGCTGGCGACGGTGATGAATTCGCTCGCGCTGAGCGACGCCATGAAGCACGCCGGGCTGAATCCACGCGTGATGTCGGCCATTGCCATCGACCAGGTCGTCGAGTCTTATGTGCGGCCCAAGGCACTGCAGTACCTCGAGGAAGGCAAGTCGGTGATTTTTGCCGGCGGCACGGGCAATCCGTTCTTCACCACCGATACGGCCGCCGCGCTGCGTGCAGCCGAGGTCGGCGCCGAGGTCATGCTCAAGGCGACCAAGGTCGATGGCATCTACACCGCCGATCCGGCCAAAGACCCGCAGGCCGAGCGTTATGCGCGGATCAGCTTCGATGAGGCGATCGCGCGGCGTTTACAAGTGATGGACGCGACGGCTTTTGCACTGTGCCGTGAGCAGAAGATGCCGATTCGCGTATTCAGCATTTTCAAGCCGGGGGCGCTGATGCGCGTGGTTCAAGGCGCGGACGAAGGCACGGACGTCTACGTCTGATTACCATCGCAGTCTTTGAGGCCCGCGCCGCGCTGCTTTTTGCGCAGCGGGTTTTGTTTTTTCCCGATCTGTTTTTTGGAGTGCATCATGGGAATCGCAGAGATCAAGAAAAACACCGAAGAAAAAATGCACAAGTCGATCGAGTCGCTCAAGCTCGATCTGGCCAAGGTGCGTACCGGACGCGCGCATACCGGCTTGCTCGACCATGTGATGGTGGATTACTACGGCACCATGATGGCGATCAATCAGGTGGCGAACATGAATCTGGTCGATGCCCGCACCATCAGCGTGCAGCCGTGGGAAAAGAAAATGGTTCAGGCCGTCGAAAAGGCGATTCGTGAGTCCGATCTGGGTCTGAATCCCCAGACGCAGGGCGACATCATTCGCGTGCCCATGCCTGCGCTGACCGAAGAGCGCCGCCGCGATCTGGTCAAAGTCATCAAGCAAGAAGGCGAGGGGGCCAAGGTGGCCGTGCGCAATTTGCGCCGCGATGCGAACCAAAGCCTCAAAGATCTCGTCAAAGCGAAAGAAGTCTCCGAAGACGACGAGCGCCGCGCGCAGGACGAGGTGCAGAAAATTACCGACCGCTGCATTGCCGAGATCGACAAACAACTGGCACAAAAAGAAGCGGAGATCATGGCGGTCTGACGGGAGCCAGCGGATTGTTCCGCTGCTCTGATCGGCGTTCCAAGCTGTGTTTCTCATATTGATGGCATGAGCAAGAAAACCATCGCCAAGCGCGACCCCTCCACGCTGCCACGCCATGTGGCGGTGGTCATGGATGGCAACGGACGCTGGGCGCAGCGAAGGTTCTTGCCGCGTTCCTCCGGGCATAAATTCGGTGTTGACGCGCTGAAAAAAATCGTGCGTCACTGCGCGCAGATCGGTGTGAAGCACCTCACGGTGTTCGCGTTTTCTTCTGAAAACTGGGCGCGGCCGGCAGAGGAGGTGCAGACCTTGATGGACCTGTTCGTCAAGGCGCTACAGCGCGAGTCTGCGGAACTGGCCAGACAAGGCGTGCAGTTGCATGTGGTGGGCGATCTGTCGGCCTTTTCTGCCGAGATGCGTGCGCTCATCGACCAGTCCGAGGCGTTGACCCGCCAAAATGACACGCTCGTGCTCAACGTGGCGCTCAACTATGGCGGGCGTTGGGACATGACGCAGGCGGCACAAGCCCTTTTTGCCGCGCAGGAGGCCCCTACGCAGCAAGCGCTGGCGCGGCATCTGGCCCTGTCGCACTCGCCCGACCCGGATCTGCTGATCCGCACCGGAGGCGAGCATCGCATCAGCAATTTCCTGCTCTGGCAACTGGCCTACACCGAGCTCTATTTCAGCGATATTCTCTGGCCCGACTTCAATGCCGAAGCCTTTGACGCAGCGCTGGCCGATTTTGCCAGCCGCCAGCGTCGTTTCGGTGGCGTTCCCGAGGCCAAATCGCCCGCCGCGGCCTGAGGCGGCGAGCGGCGCATCTGCATCATGTTGCGACAGCGCGTCCTGACCGCCCTGGTGTTGATGGCACTTTTGCTGCCTACCTTGTTCTGGCGCGATCCCCTGCCATTTGCGCTATTGGCGCTGGCGTTTTGTGCTGTGGGCATGGGCGAGTGGGCGCGGCTGGCTGGCTATCAAGGCTTTAGCGCGTTGTCTTTCTGGGCTTTGCTCTGGGCGGTGATTGCGGCGGCTTTGCTCTGGCTACTGCAACAGCAGGCCTGGCAGATGGCTTCAGCCTGGCGCTGGTTCTGGCTGGCCTGCAGCATGGCATGGTTGCTCGCGTTGGGGCTGAGTCTGCCCAAGGCCCGCCTGCCCGCGGCGCTGCGTCATCCTTTGGCGCTCACTCTATTGGGCTTTTTGCTGTTGCAGGCTGCCTGGCTGGCGCTGGTCCAACTACGCGTGCAGGGCGCGCTTTTCATGCTGTCTTTGCTGGCGCTGGTTTGGGTGGCGGATATTGCGGCGTACTTTGGCGGCAGGGCCTGGGGGCGCAGCAAACTCGCGCCGTCGATCAGCCCTGGCAAGACCCGTGCCGGGGCCTGGACGGCTCTGATCGCCACGCTGTTCTACGCTGCAGTCTGCGTGAGTCTGGCGCCGATATACCCCAATTATTTTTCGCGACTCAACACGCAGTTCGGCGGATTCGGGCTCGCGATTCTGGTCGTCGTGCTGCTGGCGTTTGCCATTGCGGGCGACCTGTTCGAGTCCTTGCTCAAACGCGCGGTGGGGCTGAAAGACAGCGGCAAGTTGCTGCCGGGACATGGCGGCGTGCTGGACCGCATCGACGCGCTCTTGCCCGTGTTGCCCCTGGCCTTGCTGCTGCTAGCGCTATGAAAACAGTCACCATCCTCGGCTCTACCGGCTCGATCGGCGCCAATACGCTGGCCGTGCTGGCGCTGCACCCAGAGCAGTTTCGGGTGTTTGCCCTGGCAGCGCACAGCAATGCCGACAAACTGTTTGCGCAGTGTCTTGAATTTCGCCCGAACTACGCCGTGCTCGGCAGTGCGCAGGGGGCCAGCAGCCTGCAGCAACGTTTGCGCGCCGAGCATTGCCCGACGGAAGTATTGAGCGGCCCCCGGGCGCTCGACGACGTGGCGGCCGCGCCCGAAGTCGATCTGGTCATGGCCGCCATCGTGGGCGCCGCCGGTCTGTCGGCCAGCCTCGCCGCGGCCCGTGCCGGCAAGCGGCTGCTGCTGGCCAACAAAGAGTCGCTGGTCGTCGCCGGCGATCTACTGTTGCAGGCCTTGGCGCAAGGAGGCGGCGATCTCATTCCCATCGACAGCGAACACAGCGCCATTCAGCAAAGTCTGCCCGATGATCGCAGCCGTTGGCAGGCGGACGTGCGCAATATCGTGCTGACCGCTTCGGGCGGGCCGTTTCGCCAGCGTGCCGCGCACACCTTGCAGGCGGTCACGCCGACGGAGGCCTGTGCCCACCCGAACTGGAGCATGGGCGCGAAGATCTCGGTCGATTCCGCCACCATGATGAACAAGGCGCTGGAGGTCATCGAGGCGCACTATCTGTTCGGCATGCGGCCCGAACAGATCGAGGTGCTGATCCATCCCCAGAGCATCGTGCATTCGATGGTCAACTATCACGACGGCTCGGTGATTGCCCAACTCGGGCAGCCCGATATGCGCACCCCTATTGCCTACGGCCTGTCCCATCCCGCCCGCATGGCCTCGGGCGCGCCGTGGCTCGACCTGGCGCGCGTGGGACGGCTCGATTTCGAACAACCCGATCCCCAGCGGTTCCCGGGCCTGGCCTTGGCCTTCGAGGCACTGCGCATGCCGGTGGGCGCTTGCGCCGTGCTCAATGCCGCCAACGAAGTGGCCGTGGACGCCTTCCTTCATCAGCGCATCCGGTTTACCGATATTCACCGGATCAATGCGGATTTGCTGGCAAGTGCACAATTCGCGTGCTGTGATTCCCTGGAGGCCCTGGCTGAACTAGACGTCCAGACGCGACTCCAAGCGCAACAGCGCGTCGCGCAACTCTCTCCCTCCGGGCGAGGCGGCGCGGCGCTACTGGCCTGACGCAAAACCATGAACCTGCTCATCACCCTGCTGGCGTTTGCCTTTGCACTCGGCGTGCTCATCACCATCCACGAGTTCGGTCACTACCGTGTGGCCGTGGCGTGCGGCGTCAAGGTGCTGCGGTTTTCCATCGGCTTCGGCAGACCCTTGCTGCGCTGGACGCGAGGCGCCGACAAAACTGAATTCACCCTGGCCTGGATTCCGCTCGGCGGGTATGTGAAGATGCTCGACGAACGCGAGGGCGAAGTGGCCGAGGCCGAACTGCCGAGGGCGTTCAACCGACAAAGTCTGTCCAAGCGCGCGGCCATCGTTGCAGCAGGGCCAGCGGCCAATCTATTGCTCGCTACCCTGCTGTTTGCCGTGGTGGCGTTGGCCGGCGTGCGCGAGCCGGTTGCCATACTGGGCGCGCCGCCGGTTCATTCGCCCGCTGCCGCAGCGGGAGTGCAGGGCGGTGAGCGTGTCTTGGCGGTCGTGCATGACGGCTCGCAGCAAGCCGTGCAGAGCTGGACGGGGCTGCGCTGGACGCTGCTGGACGCTGCGATGAACGGCGATCGCCTCGCGCTCGTCGTCGAACGACAAACGGACGGCCCGACGCAACAAATTGCTCTCGATTTTTCTTCGAGCATGCGAGCGGCGGAGAGCGCCGGGTTTCTCACCACCTACGGCTTGCATCTGCAGAGCCCGCCGGCCGAGATTCGGGAAGTGGTCGCAGGCGGCCCGGCGCAGCGCAGCGGCCTGCTTGCGGGCGACCGGATCGTCGCAGTGGACGGCAAACCCATCGCCACGGCAGACGCCCTGATGCGCTCCATTCAAACCTCAAGCGGCAAGCCGATGCAGCTTGAGGTGCGTCGCGACGGCCGTACTTTCCAAACCCAGTTGCAGGCGAAACCGGTGCAGGTCAATGGCCAGTCAGTCTGGCGCATCGAGGCCATGCTGGGCGGCGAAATTCCCACAGTGAAAATCGAGCGCAATCCGCTGCAGGCCTTGCAGGACGGGGTACAGCGCACCTGGGATCTCTCGGCCCTGACCCTCAAGACCCTCGGGCGCATGGTGATCGGCCAGGCTTCGCTGCAAAACTTGAGCGGCCCGGTCACGATTGCCGATTACGCGGGTAAAAGCGCCGAGCTGGGCTGGATGGCGTATCTCAGCTTTCTGGCCGTAGTCAGTGTCAGCCTGGGCGTGCTCAATCTGCTGCCTTTGCCCATTCTGGACGGAGGGCATCTCCTGTATTATGCGTACGAGGGATTGACCCGTCGCAGCGTTTCGCAACGCTGGCAAGAAAGGCTGCAGCAAGGCGGTCTCGCGGTCATCGCCATGATGATGGCCATCGCCCTCTACAACGATCTGGTTCGCTTGCTCGGCCAGATGCACTAATCCAGCTCGAGGTCAATTTGAGGTTTTCTCCCGCACTTCGTTGTGCGACGGCGGTTGTGATCGCTGTTGCAGGCGTGCAAGCACACGCAGCTGAATCGTTCACTATCAAGGACATCCGCGTTGACGGTCTGCAAAGAACCGAACCCGGTACCGTGTTCAGCTATCTGCCGTTTCGGGTCGGTGAAACCTACACGCCCGAGGGTGGGGCGGCGGCCATTCGGGCCTTGTTCGCCACCGGGCTGTTCAAGAACGTTCGTATCGAAACCGATAACGATGTGGTGACCATCATCGTCGAGGAGCGTCCGACGATTGCCGGGGTCGAGTTCGCCGGAACCAAGGAGTTCGACAAAAAGGCCTTGACGACGGCGCTCGCCTCCGTGGGGCTTGCCGAAGCCCGGCCTTACGACCAAGCGCTCATCGATCAGGCCGTGCAGGAACTCAAGCAGCAATATCTGGCCAAGGGCTTCTACGGCACCGAGGTGAATGTCACGACCACGCCGCTGCCGCGCAACCGGGTGAACGTGTTGTTCACCGTGGTCGAAGGGCAGATTGCCAAGATTCGTTCCATCCGCGTCGTGGGCAACAAGGTGTTCCGCGAAGGCACGTTGCTGGGCTTGTTCACCCTCAGCACGCCGGGTTGGCTGAGCTGGTATACCAAGGACGATCAGTATTCCAAGGCCAAGCTCAATACCGATCTGGAGACCCTGCGCTCCTACTACCAAGACCGGGGCTATCTCGATTTTCGCATCGACTCCACGCAGGTGGCGCTGTCGCCCGACAAAGACGGCATCTACATCACCGTCAACGTGCACGAGGGGCAGAAGTACACCGTGTCGGGCTACCAACTCGCGGGCAACTATCTCGGGCAGGACGATGAATTCCGCGCACTGGTCAAACTCAAGCCGGGCGAGACTTACAGTGCGCAGGCGCTCAACGAGAGCGTGAAGGCCATCACCAATCAGTTCGGCGTGTATGGCTATGCCTTCGCCCGGGTCGAGGCCAAACCGGTGATCGATCGTCAGACGGATCAGGTTTCCTTCACCATCACCGCCGATCCGGGTAAGCGCATCTATGTGCGCCGCATCGATATCGCGGGCAACACCCGCACGCGCGACGAAGTGATTCGCCGTGAATTCCGGCAATTCGAAGACTCCTGGTACGACTCCGACCGCATCAAACTCTCGCGCGACCGGGTGGATCGTCTGGGTTACTTCAAGGGAGTCACGCTGCAGCCGCGTGAAGTGCCGGGCACCAACGATCAGGTCGATCTCGACATGAACGTGGAGGAGAAGCCTACGGGCAGTCTGTCTCTGGGCGTGGGCTTTTCGAGTGCGGACAAACTGTCGTTCAACGCCGGGATCAGCCAAGACAATATTTTTGGCAGCGGCAACAACCTCGCGGTCGACTTCAACACGTCGAGCTACTACCGCACGCTGTCGGTGTCGAGCACCAATCCGTATTTCACCGAAGACGGCATCAGCCGCACGGTGAATGCGTATTACCGCACCATCCAGCCATACACCAGCCAGGGTAGCAATTACAAGATTGTCACCCCGGGGTTCAACCTTCAGTTCGGCATTCCGTTCACCGAAGAAGACCGGGTGTTTTTCGGCGCCGGTTATGAGCGCTACACCCTGGACCTCTCTCCGGGTGCGCCGGCCTCCTACATCGCCTATGTCAACCAGTTCGGCAAGACATCCAGCGGCATCCCGCTAACCATCGGCTGGCAGCGCGACAGCCGCAACAGCGCCCTGGTGCCCACCGATGGCCGCTATCAGCGCCTGAGCTTCGAGATCAGTCCGTTCAGCACCCTGCGCTACGACCGCATCACTTATCAATACCAACAGTATCTGCCGCTTACGCGAACCACCAATCTCGCGTTCAACGGTTTGATCGGTTATGCCCACGGTTTGAACGGCCGCCCCTTGCCGGTGTTCAAGAATTTGTACGCCGGCGGTATCGGCACCGTGCGTGGCTTCCAGCAAAGTTCGCTGGGCCCGCAAGATGCTCAGGGCAATGCGCTGGGCGGGGCCAAAATGCTGATTGCCGATTTCGAGTATCAGTTTCCTTTCCCCGGCACCGGCGCGGACAAATCGCTTCGCATGTCGGTGTTCAATGACAACGGCTATGTGTGGGGCGAGAACCAGAAAGTCAGCCTGAGCGATATGCGCTCGTCCATTGGTATCGGCGTGTCCTGGATTTCACCCATTGGCCCGTTGAAGTTCAGCGTGGCCAAGGCGGTTCGCTACAAGTCCACCGATAAACTCCAGAGTTTCCAGTTCACGGTTGGCGCCGGTTTCTAACCTCATATGATTTCCATGAAATTCCACACCCCATCTCTATCTCGCACTCTTCTGGCCGCGGTTTGTGCCACCGCGTTTTTGATCAGCACGCCTGTCATGGCGCAGACGGCAGCGCCCGCGGCTGGTGCGGCGGCCAATGCACCCTTCAAGATCGGCTTCATCAACACCGAACGGGTGCTGAAAGATTCAACCCTGGCCAAGGCGGCCCAGCAGAAGCTGGAGGCCGAGTTTTCCAAGCGCGATAAGGATCTGCAGGACATGGCGGCCAAGATCAAGGCGGCCAACGAGAGCCTGGAAAAGAACGGTCCGGTCATGTCGGATGCAGATCGCATCAAGGCGCAACAGAACCTCGTGGACATGAACCGCGAATTCCAGCGCAAGCAGCGTGAGTTTTCCGAAGACCTCAATGCCCGCCGCAACGAAGCGCTGGCCTCGGTGCTCGACAAGGCCAACAAGGTCGTGCGCGACATCGCCCTGAAAGATCACTACGACATCATTTTCCAGGAAGCGGTGTACGTCAATCCGCGCATCGACATTACCGACAAGGTGCTCAAAGCGCTGGATGCTCAGTCGGGCAAGTGAGCCAGTCGGCTGTGTCGACGCCTGGCATCTCTATGGATGGCCTCACGCTTGAGCAGATTGCAGCCCGGCTTGGCGGCGAACTCATCGGAAACGGGCAAGCGGTCGTTCAACGCCTGCGGCCTATCGGCTCGGCCACTGAAACCGACATTACCTTCCTGAACCGGGACAAGCTGCGCCCGCAACTGGCCGAGACCGCGGCCGGTGCGGTCATCCTGCCCGAGTCGCTTCGCGATGCGTTGCCGCGCTCGGGCAATGCGATTGTCGCCCGCGATCCTTATTTGTATTACGCACACCTGTCGCAGTGGTTTTGGGCCTTGCGGCAGCCGCCGTTTGAGCCGGGGTGTCATGCCACCGCGCAGATCGATCCTGCGGCTCAGGTTTCTCCCGCTGCACGGGTGGACGCCTTTGCGGTCATCGAGGCGGGTGCGCAAATTGGGGAAGCGGCGCATATCGGGGCAGGCTGCTTCGTGGGGCGCGATGCGGTGATCGGCGCCGGCTCGGTGCTGCATCCGCGCAGTAGCGTGGCCTGGGGGTGTCGACTCGGAGCGCGTTGCGTATTGCAGTCGGGTGCGGTGGTCGGCAGCGATGGCTTTGGTTATGCGCGGGATGCCAACGGCGCCGGAGTGAAGATCGCCCAGGTCGGCATTGCCGTGCTCGAAGACGACGTAGAGGTGGGGGCGAACAGCACCATCGATCGCGGAGCGCTCGACAATACCGAAATCGGCTTGGGCGTGAAAATCGACAATCTGGTGCAGGTTGCCCACAACGTGCGCATCGGCGCGCATACCGCGCTGGCGGGTTGCGTGGGCATATCGGGCAGTGCGGAGATCGGCGCCTACTGCTTTATCGGCGGAGGGGTCGGCATTGCGGGGCATTTGAGCATTGCCGATGGCGTGGTCATCGGCGGCATGTCGCTGGTTTCGCGCTCCGTTCGTCAGCCGGGCATGTACACCGGCGCTTTCCCGCTGGATACCCATGCCAACTGGGAGCGCAATGCGGCGACCGTGCGCCAGTTGCATCAACTGCGAGACCGCATCCGCCGTTTGGAACAGCATATAGAACAACACACCGAGTCTTTGAAAACAGAACCATCGACATGACGACCACGCAAGACATCACGCAAATCCTTGAACTGCTTCCGCATCGTTACCCCATGCTGCTCGTCGATCGCGTGGTCGAGCAAGTGAATGGCAAGTACATCAAGGCCTACAAGAACGTCACCTTCAACGAGCCGTTTTTCACCGGTCATTTTCCGCAGAAACCCATCATGCCCGGTGTGCTCATTCTTGAGGCGCTGGCGCAGGCTTCGGGCATTCTGGCGTTTGGTTCGGTGGGAAAAACACCGGCGCAGGGGTCGCTGTATTACCTAGTGGGTATCGACAATGCGCGCTTCAAACAGCCCGTTATTCCAGGTGATCGGCTCGATCTGTACGTCGAGATGACGCGCAATATGCGGGGCATCTACAAGTTCACGGCGGAGGCTTCGGTCGAGGGCCGCGTGGTCGCGCAGGCCGAATTGATGTGCACCGAGCGCAGCGTGCCCTGAAGGCCAGCATGCCCAAGATTCATTCCACGGCGCAGGTCGATCCCCGCGCGGAAATCGCCGACGATGTCGAGATCGGCCCCTACGCCCTGGTCGGCCCCAAGGTGCGCATCGGTGCGGGCACGCGCGTGGGCGCGCATGTCATCATCGAAGGGCGAACCCGCATTGGCGCCGACAACCGGCTGCATCCGTTCAGCGTGATCGGCGGCGAGCCGCAGGACAAGAAATACAAAGGTGAAGATACGGCGCTGGAGATCGGCGACCGCAATGTGATCCGCGAATACTGCACCCTGCACATCGGCACGGTACAAGATGGCGGCATCACCCGGGTCGGAGACGACAACTGGATCATGGCCTATGTGCATATCGCGCACGACTGTCAGGTTGGCCACCACACCATCTTTGCCAACAATGCGCAGCTGGCCGGCCATGTTCATGTGGGCGACTGGGCCGTGCTGGGCGGCTATACCGGCGTGCATCAGTTCGTGCGCATCGGTGCCCATGTGATGACCGGTATCAGCTCGGTCATTCTGCAGGACGTGCCGCCCTATACCCTGGTGGCCGGCAATCCTGCCAAACCGCACGGCATCAATGCCGAAGGGCTGAGGCGCAGAGGCTATTCGCCCGATCAAATCTCCGCGCTGCGCGCCGCCTACCGTTTGCTGTATCGGCAGGGGCTGTCGCTGGAGCAGGCACGCACCGCCCTGGCCGATCTGCTGGCCGAGCGGCCGCAGTCGGCCGAGGCGCTCGGCGTGCTGCAGGCGTTCCTGGCTGAGGCTGGGCGTGGCATCGTCCGGCCCTAAGCGGGTGATGACCGCCCGTGCTTCGGCGACTTTGGCCTTCGTCGCTGGTGAGGCTTCCGGCGATCTGCTGGCCGGGCATTTGCTCAGGGCCCTGCACGACCGGGCGCCTGGTCTAAGCAGCGTGGGCATCGGCGGCCCGCGCATGCAGGCCGCGGGTTTCGATGCCTGGTGGCCCAGCGAACGGCTCGCGGTGAATGGCTATGCCGACGTGCTGGCGCGCCTGCCCGAACTGCTGCTGATGCGCCGACGTTTGCGCGGGCGCCTTTTGGCCGAGCCGCCGGCGGTGTTCATCGGCGTGGACGCGCCGGATTTCAATTTGCAGTTGGAACGTCGCCTGCGGCAGGCGGGCATACCGGTTGCGCATCTGGTGAGCCCGTCCATCTGGGCATGGCGGCGCGAGCGCATCGAACTGATTCGCCAGGCTGTGGATCACATGCTTTGCATTTTTCCCTTCGAGCCCGCGCTTTATGCCGATACGGGCGTGAAAGCGACTTACATCGGCCACCCCCTGGCCGAGGTCATTCCCCTGGAGCCCGACCGCGAGGCGGCGCGGCGGGCGCTGGCTCTGCCCGCAGACGGCCGTTGTCTGGCCGTGTTGCCAGGGAGTCGCCGAGCCGAGGTGAAGCATCTCATCGCGCCGTTTTTGGCCGCCGCCGCTTTGCTGGTGCAGCGCGGCCTGATGTCACGGGTGGTTGTGCCGATTGCTCATGCGGGCCTGCGACCCATGGTGTTGCAGGCGGCGGCCGCTCATCCCGACCTTCCCTTGCACCTGATCGACGGCCAGTCGCACACCGTTCTCGCAGCCTGCCATCTCGCCCTGGTCGCCAGTGGCACTGCCACGCTGGAATGTGCCTTGTTCAAGCGGCCCATGGTGATCGGCTATCGCATGTCGGCGCTCTCTTACCGCATGATGTCGGGCCGGGGTTATCTGCCCGATGTCGGGCTGCCCAACATCCTCGCAGGCAAACGTCTGGTGCCCGAGCTGTTGCAGCACGATTGCACCCCGCTGGCCCTGGCCGATGCGGCCAGCGACTTGCTGGAGCACCCGGCGCAATTGCAGCACCTGCAAGACCGCTTTACTGATATGCACCTGAGTTTGCGGCGCGATACGGCCGCGCTGGCCTCGCAGGCCATTCTCGACATGATTCCGGCATGACGCAGGCCACCTTATTCGCCGCAGAATACGGTGCTCCTGTTGCCCTGATTGCCGGCTGCGACGAAGTCGGGCGCGGGCCGTGGGCGGGGCCGGTGGTGGCCGCGGCCGTGGTGCTCGATCCCGCCCATCCCATTGCCGGGCTGGCCGACTCCAAGCTGCTCAGCGCTCGCCGTCGCGAGGAACTCGATGCGCAAATCCGGGCGTACAGCCTGGCTTGGAGCATCGCCGAGAGCTCGGTCGAAGAAATCGATCAGCGCAATATTCTGCAAGCCACGCTGCTGGCCATGCAGCGCGCCGTGGCGGCGCTGCCCTGCAAGATCGACCTGTTGCTCGTCGATGGCAATCAGACGCCCCAGGTGGCCATGCCCTGCCGCGCCATCGTGGGCGGCGATGCGGTGCAGCCTGCGATCAGCGCGGCTTCCATCATCGCCAAGGTGTACCGCGATCGCCTGATGACCGAGCTGGCGCAGCGCTACCCGGGTTATGGTTTCGAGCGCCACAGCGGCTACGGCACCGCGGCGCACCGCGCGGCGTTGCTTACACTGGGGCCCTGCGCCGCACACCGTCGCAGCTTTGCCCCTATCCGCCGCCTGTTGGCTCAGTCTATCCGCCCTCCAATGTTGAAGGACGTCGTGTCGTGAAGCGTATTACCTCGGCTGAAAACCCGCTGATCAAAACCCTGCGCAGCCTGTCCACCGAACCGGGCGCGGTGCGCAAACTCGGCCAGGTCTGGCTCGAAGGCATTCATCTCATCGAAGCCGCGCTTGCCGCTGGCCATGCCGCCGAGCCGCTGATCACCACCGATACAGGCCTGCTCGACCCGGAAATCGCGGCGCTGGTCGAGCGCGTCGGCACCACACAGACAGTGGTCTTGCATCAGGCCCTGTTCAACTGGATCACTGCGGTGGAGAACGGCCCGCCGGTGGGGATGCTGATCGCCCGTCCCAAGTCGTCCAAGCCCCGTCCGGGCAGCGCGCTCATCCTCGATCGGGTGCAGGACGCCGGCAATGTGGGCACCATGCTGCGCACCGCCGCGGCATCGGGCTGCGGTGCGGTGTATCTGCTGCGGGGTTGCGCCGGAGTGTGGTCGCCCAAAGTGCTGCGGTCTGCCATGGGCGCGCACTTCGTCATTCCTGTGTTCGAAGATCCGCCCTGGGAGCAGGTGCTCAACATCGTGCCGCGCCCGATCTATGCCACGCACATGCAGGCTGACACGGTGTTGTACGAACTCGATTTGAAGGAACCCGTGACCTGGATCTTCGGTAACGAAGGGCAGGGGATTTCAGATGCGCTGGTGGCCAAGTGTTCCGCGCTGGTGCGCATTCCCCAGGCCGATGGCGTGGAGTCGCTCAACGTCGCTGCGTCGGCGGCGATCTGCCTCTACGAGGGCGTGAGGCAGTCTCAGTTCAGCAAGACGCTGAGCTAGGTTTTAGCCCGCGGGCTTGCGCAGCAGCGCCAGCGACAGCGACTGGGCCGAGGCCCAGACCCGGCCACCCAGACTCATATGGGTGACGTGGAGCTTCACTTCATTTTCAGCAGCCATTTTTTTCAGCGCCTGCATTTCGGGCCAGTCGCGCAATTCGCGAATGCTGCCATCGAAGCTGAGCTGAATCACCGGGGCCGCAAGCGCGTTTGTCCAGATGGCTTGCGCCGCCGCGTCGATCACCCGCGACGCGGCCGATTTCCACTTGCTCGTCCGCGCTTCCAGCCCGAACGCCCCGGCCTTGCAACTCAGCACCGGATAGCGGTGCATGATTTGCGTCAGGCGCGTGCTGCAGGCCTGCACCCAGGGAGACAGATCGGGATGCTCAAGCCGCCCCAGCGTGAAGGCGACGTCAGCGGGATGACCTGGCGCCAGCCACACCTCGGTCTGGTCGGCCAGCGTTTGAGCAAGTCGCCGCAGACCCGGGATATCGCCCATGCGCATCTCGGGAGAGTTCAGCAGCAGGCGCGCCTGCAGGGCCGGGCCGCTTAGCAGCGAACGGGTGTTGATGACCTCCAGGGCATAGTCGGGCCGGAGGTGGCGTTCGCGGCGCAGGTGGGTGATTTCGTCCTGATGGTCTTTGAACATCTGCTCCACGCTGCGGCTGGCCTCCACCAGAGCCGGGTGGGTGGCGAGCAGCAGCAGCCGGTCGAAGTTGAGCGCCAGATGCGGATGCATGCGGTAGCTCAGCGCCTCGACGGATGGCGCGCTGACCTCGGCGCTGCGGATGCGCTCGTGGCTGAGCTGGCGCGATACGGTGCGGACTTCCGCCGTCCCTTTGTCCAGCAGCGTTCGGCCCGGCCACTGGATGGTCAGCGGCAGAATGCGCACCCGCCGGTCCGCCGCCATCGTTCCCGACAGATCGGTGCCGGCATCGACCATCAGCCCGGTGAGCGGAATCTGCGCCCGGTCGGGGTCGATGGGCAGCGCTTCCTCGCGTTCGGGAATTTTTTGTTGGGTCGAGGCGAATCCCAGTAGGTAGGCGTTTTTATCGTCGTCGTGCATGGCGGGTGGCGCTCAATATTCCAGCCGATCCGGGCGGATCTGCTGCAGGATGGTGGTGGCGATCTCTTCGATGGACTTGTGCGTGGACGACAACCAGCGGATGCCCTCGCGCCGCATGAGTTTTTCCGCCTCACTCACTTCATAACGGCAGTTGTCGAGCGCCGCGTAACGGCTGTTGGGCCGCCGCTCGGTGCGGATTTCGCTCAGACGCTCGGGCGTGATCGACAGCCCGAACAGTTTGTGCCGCAAACCGTTCAGCCCGTCGGGCAGGCGCATGCGCTCGAAATCGTCGGGAATGAGCGGATAGTTCGCCGCCCTCACGCCATGCTGCATGGCGAGATAGAGCGAAGTGGGTGTTTTGCCGCAACGCGACACGCCCACCAGAATGACTTCGGCCTCGGTCAGATTGCGGGTGGACTGGCCGTCATCGTGCATAAGCGAAAAATTGATCGCGTCGATGCGGTTGTGATACTGCGGGCTGTAGGCCGCATCGGAAAATCGTCCGATGCGATGGTTGGATTTGGCCCCGAACGCCACTTCGAGCGGTTGCACGAAGCTGTTGAACATGTCGAGCACCAGCGCGCGTGCGCCCTGAATGATGTCGAGCACGTCCGGGTGCACCAGGGTGACGAACACAATCGGCGGCTTGCCCTCGGCGCGTTCGACCTCGTTGATGCGCTCGACCGCATGCACCGCTTTCTCCACCGTGTCGACAAACGGCAGGCGAATGCGGTGGGGCTGCACGTCGAATTGCGCCAGAACGGAGTTGCCGAAGGTCTCGGCAGCGATTCCGGTGCCGTCCGAGACGAAAAAGACCGAGCGGTTAGGCATGTGTCAGCGTTCAAAACCTAGAATGAGCCGCATTGTCAGTGTGACTTGCGAAGACGGCGATACCCACTCGAACAAGACCTGTCATTTTCGCCACAGATCACGCCGAGCCCAGTTTTTTCATTCTATGAAGGACTTTCATCATGACCCAGCAAAACACCGCCCACAGCGGCAATGAGCTCATTTTGCAGCTCGATGATGTGCGAATGAACGACATCGATCAGGTCGGCGGCAAGAATGCGTCGCTTGGAGAAATGATCAGCCAGCTCTCCGGCAGCGGGGTTCGGGTTCCAGGCGGGTTCGCCACCACGGCGCACGCCTTCCGGCAATTCCTGCGTGCCGGGGGACTGGGGGAGCGCATCGAGACGATGCTCAAAGAGTTGGACGCCGACGATGTGCGCGCCCTGGAGCGCTGCGGCGCGCAAATCCGCCAGTGGGTGATCGAAACGCCGTTCCCGGCCGATCTGGAGCTGGCCATCCGCGGCGCCTATGCCGACCTCACTGCGGGCAATCCAGAGGCTTCGTTCGCGGTGCGGTCTTCAGCCACGGCGGAAGATTTGCCCGACGCTTCATTCGCCGGGCAGCAGGAAAGTTATCTGAACGTCAGCGGCATCGACGCGGTGCTGGAAAAAATCAAGCACGTCTTTGCCTCGCTCTACAACGACCGCGCGATTTCCTACCGGGTGCACAAGGGCTTTGTGCACAGCGATGTGGCGCTATCGGCTGGTGTGCAGCGCATGGTGCGCAGCGACAAGGCGGTGTCCGGCGTGATGTTCACGCTCGACACCGAGTCGGGCTTTCCGGATGTGGTGTTCATCACCGCGTCTTATGGCTTGGGAGAGACGGTGGTGCAGGGGGCGGTGAATCCGGACGAGTTCTATGTATTCAAGCCGACCCTGAAGGCGGGCAAGGAGGCGGTGATCCGCCGCAATCTTGGCTCCAAACTGATCCGCATGGAGTTTGCACCCGCGGGTTCGCCGCATCTGGTGCAGACGGTCGATACCCCGTCCGAACTGCGCAACCGCTACTGCCTGACTGACGCCGAGGCGCAGGAGCTGGCGCGCTTTGCCATGACCATCGAGTCGCATTACCAGCGTCCGATGGACATCGAGTGGGGCAAGGACGGCATCGACGGCCACCTCTACATCCTGCAGGCTCGCCCCGAGACGGTGAAGTCCAACGGACACACGCGTACCGAACAGCGCTACACCCTGAAGGGCAAGGGCGCCGTGCTGGTCACGGGTCGTGCCATCGGCCAGAAAATCGGTGCCGGGCCGGTGCGGGTGGTGCATTCCATCACCGATATGCACCTCGTCCAGGCGGGTGATGTGCTGGTTACCGACATGACCGACCCGAACTGGGAGCCGGTGATGAAAAAGGCCGCGGCCATCGTCACCAACCGCGGGGGCCGCACTTGCCACGCCGCCATCATCGCCCGTGAACTTGGCATTCCCGCCGTGGTCGGCTGCGGGCATGCGACCGACGTGCTCAAGGACGACATGCTGGTCACGGTGTCCTGCGCGCAGGGCGATACCGGCCAGATCTACGACGGTCTGCTCGAAACCGAAGTGACCGAAGTCGCCCGCGGCGCCATGCCCGAGGTGCCGACGAAGATCATGATGAACGTGGGCAATCCCACCCTGGCCTTCGATTTTTCGCAGGTGCCCAATCAGGGCGTGGGTCTGGCGCGTTTGGAGTTCATCATCAACAACAACATCGGCGTGCATCCCCGCGCGGTGCTCGAGTATCCGAATGTCGACTCCGATCTGAAAAAGGCGGTGGAGAGCGTGGCGCGCGGCCATGTCAGCCCGCGAGCGTTTTACGTGGACAAACTGGCCGAAGGAATCGCCACCATAGCCGCGGCGTTCTATCCCAAGCCCGTCATCGTGCGCTTGTCTGACTTCAAGTCCAACGAGTACAAAAAGCTCATCGGCGGCTCGCGCTATGAGCCGGACGAAGAAAACCCCATGCTGGGTTTCCGCGGGGCTTCGCGTTATGTCTCGCCCGACTTTGCGCAGAGCTTCGAGATGGAGTGCGTCGCCCTCAAACGGGTGCGCGAACAGATGGGGCTGGACAACGTCGAGATCATGGTGCCTTTCGTTCGCACGCTTGGTGAGGCTGAGGGCGTCATCAATCTGCTGGGCCGTCACGGCCTCAAGCGCGGAGAAAACGGCCTGCGCATCATCATGATGTGCGAAGTGCCGTCGAACGCCGTGCTGGCCAAGGAGTTCCTGCAATATTTCGATGGCTTCTCCATCGGCTCCAACGACCTGACCCAGCTCACCCTGGGGCTGGACCGTGACTCCGGCTTGGTGGCGCAGGCTTTCGACGAACGCGATCCGGCGGTGAAGGTGCTGCTGGCGCAAGCCATTGCCGCCTGCCGCGCCGAGGGCAAGTATGTGGGCATCTGCGGTCAGGGGCCGTCCGATCACCCCGATTTGGCGCAATGGCTGATGGAGCAGGGTATCTCGTCGATCTCGCTCAATCCCGACACCGTGATTGCCACCTGGCAACAGTTGGCGAAACATTGAGAGCCTCGAAGACGATTCGTCTATAATGCTTCGTTCCTTGCCGCACCGGTTGTGCCGGAATTGACGCTTTTTGCGCTCCGGGCGGCTTCTATCCACAAGGACAGCGCGTAGGCCTCACCCTAAGGGGGGCTGCGCCCTGCCGCATTTGAAGGAATCTGCATGCGTCACTATGAGATTGTGTTGATTTTCCACCCGGATCAAAGCGAGCAAGTGCCCGCGATGATCGAGCGCTACAAAAGCGCCGTGACCGCCAAGGCGGGCCAGATCCACCGGGTTGAAGACTGGGGCCGCCGCCAACTGGCCTATCCCATTCAGAAGCTTGCCAAGGCGCATTACGCCTGCATGAATATCGAGTGCGACCTGGAAACCCTGCGCGAACTCGAGCACAGCTTCAAGTTCAACGATGCCGTGCTGCGCAGCCTGGTGATCAAGACGGACAAGGCCGAAACCGCGCCTTCCATCATGATGAAGCAGGTCGAGCGCGACGAGGCTCGCAAGGCCCAACAGGAGCAAACAGCCTGAAAAATGGCCTGAATAGCGGCCAGATCAATCGGCTCGAACTTCAGGGTATTTTGGCCGAGCGGGGCGAACTCCGCTACACGCCGGCCGGAATCGAAGCGCTGGATTTTGTGTTGCAGCATCAATCGACTCAGTCCGAGGCGGACATGCCTTGCGAAGTGCAGCTTCAGATCGGCTGTGTCGGGTTTGGAAAGATTGCTCACGAAATGCATCGTCTCAGTCCTGGAGTCCTGTTGCAAGTTTCCGGTTTTCTGCGTGCATCGCGCCGCGGCTCGCGCCAGATGAAGTTGCACGTCACACAATACATTGAGGTTTAAATCATGGCACCACCACGCAAATTCGACAAAAAGAACGACCCGAAGCGCGCTCGTCGCAACCAGCAGTCTTCGCTGTTCAAGCGCAAGCGCTTCTGCCGCTTCACGGTCGCCAAGGTTGAGCAGATCGACTACAAGGATGTCGATGTGCTCAAGGACCTGATTGCGGAAAACGCTCGCATCATTCCCGCCCGCCTGACCGGCACCAGCGCGCACTACCAGCGCCAGCTCAACACCGCCATCAAGCGCGCGCGCTTTCTGGCGCTGTTGCCCTACACCGACCTGCACAAGGGCTAATCCGGGGACGACATCATGCAAATCATTCTTCTTGAAAAAGTTCTGAACGTCGGCAATCTGGGTGACGTGGTCAAGGTCAAGGACGGCTACGCCCGCAACTTCCTGATCCCCAAGAAAATGGCGCGCCGTGCCACGGTCGCAGCCCTGGCGGAGTTCGAGGCGCGTCGCGCCGAGATGGAAAAGCTTGCCGCTGAAAAGCTGATGCAGGCGCAAGCCGCCGGTGAGAAGCTCAATGGCCTGGTCATCACCCTGGTGCAGAAAGCCGGTGTGGATGGCCGCTTGTTCGGCTCCGTGACCCACGGCGACGTGGCCGAAGCCCTGGCCAAGCAAGGCATTGAAGTGAGCAAGTCGCAGGTTCGCTTCCCGGCGGGTCACGTCAAGACCACCGGTGAGCATCCGGTATCGATCGCCCTGCATACCGATGTCGTTACCGACATCACCCTGCAGGTCAAAGCCGAAGCGATGTAATCGCGGGGTTTTCGCGCTGGACACAAGGGCCGCGAATGCGGCCCTTGTCGTCTCTGCTTCGTTTCTGGTTTGTGCCGCTGCGTGCGGCACAATGCCAAATCGCTTTTTATTTTTGGATGGCATTTGCCGCCCACCGCCATGCAAGACCAAGCCCTAGACGCCATTCGCACGCCGCCGCACTCCATCGAGGCAGAGCAGTCGGTGCTGGGCGGGCTGTTGCTCGACAACCAGGCCTTCGACAAGGTGGCCGATCTGCTGGTGGCGGCGCAGTTTTATCGCTTCGAGCACAGGGCGATTTTCCAGGCCATCGCCGACCTGATCAATCTGAGCAAACCGGCCGACGTGATCACCGTGCTGGAGGCGCTGCAATCCATCGGCAAGCACGAGGAATGCGGCGGGCTGCCCTACCTGAATTCGCTGGCGCAGTGCGTGCCCAGCGCTGCGAACATTCGCCGATATGCCGAGATCGTGCGCGAGCGCGCGGTGCTACGCCAACTGGTGACCATCAGCGACGAGATTGCACAGAACGCGCTCAATCCGCAAGGGCGGGGCGTGCAGCAGATTCTCGACGAGGCCGAGTCGCGTATTTTCGCCATCTCGGAGGAGGGGGCCAAGTCGGCCGCGGGCTTCCAGTCGATGAAGGGCCTGCTGGGTGAGTTGCTCAAGCGGGTGAGCGAGTTGGCCGAGCGCGGCGGCGCTGATACCACTGGGGTGCCCACGGGTTTTGCCGACCTGGACCGGATGACCGCGGGTTTGCAGCCTGGTGATCTGGTGATCGTTGCCGGCCGTCCTTCCATGGGTAAGACGGCGTTTTCGCTGAACATTGCCGAACATGTGGCGATCAATGAGCAACTGCCGGTGGCGGTGTTCAGTATGGAAATGGGCGCTTCGCAGTTGGTGTTGCGCGTGGTGGGTTCGATGGGGCGGATCGACCAGAGCCATCTGCGTACCGGCCAACTCACCGAAGACGAGTGGACGCGGCTGCCCGAAACCATTGAGCGCTTGCAAGACGTGCACATGCACATCGATGAAACCCCGGCGCTCAATCCGCTGGAACTGCGGGCGCGTTCGCGACGTCTGGCCCGTCAGTTCGGCGGGCGGCTGGGCTTGATCGTGGTCGATTATCTGCAGCTCATGTCGTCGTCGCGAGACGGCGAGAACCGCGCCACTGAAATCTCCGAGATTTCACGCTCGCTCAAGGCTCTGGCCAAGGAACTGCATTGCCCGGTGATTGCGCTGTCGCAGCTCAATCGCGACCTCGAAAAGCGCACCGACAAACGACCGGTGATGAGCGATCTGCGTGAATCGGGCGCCATCGAGCAGGATGCCGACGTGATCCTGTTCATCTACCGCGACGAGGTCTACAACAAAGACTCGAAAGACGCCGGGGTGGCTGAAGTCATTATCGGCAAACAGCGTAACGGGCCGATCGGCGTGGTGCATCTCGCCTTCCTCAAACCGCTGACGCGGTTTGAAAACCTGACGCGCGAATTCTGATCGCGCGCCAGCTTCTCCCGCGCTTACAGCACTTCGCTGGCGTAGTCGGCCAGGCGGCTGCGTTCGCCTCTGGCCAGGGTGACGTGACCACTGTGGCCCCAGCCCTTGAAACGATCCACCACAAAAGTCATGCCTGAGCTACCTTCGGTGAGGTAAGGCGTGTCGATCTGCGCGATATTGCCCATGCATACCAGTTTGGTGCCGGGGCCCGCGCGGGTGATCAGGGTTTTCATCTGCTTGGGCGTGAGGTTCTGAGCTTCGTCGATGATGACGTATTTGTTGAGAAACGTGCGGCCCCGCATGAAGTTCATGCTCTTGATCTTGATCTTGGAGCGGATGAGGTCTTGCGTGGCGGCCCGGCCCCACTCGCCGCCCGAGTTGCCCCCTTCGCTCTGATTGAGCACTTCGAGGTTGTCGTCGAGCGCGCCCATCCAAGGGCCCATCTTTTCTTCTTCGGTGCCCGGTAGGTAGCCGATGTCTTCGCCCACAGGAACGGTCACGCGGGTCACGATGATTTCGTTGTACCGCCGGGCGTCCAGCACCTGAGACAGGCCCGCGGCCAGCGCGAGCAGGGTCTTGCCGGTACCGGCCTGTCCCGCCAATGTGACGAAATCCACATCCGGGTCCATCAGCAGGTTGAGGGCGAAGTTCTGTTCGCGGTTGCGCGCAGTGACGCCCCAGATGGCGTTTTTCTGGTGCGTATGGTCGCGCATGACCTGCAGCACGGCGGTGTTCGCGCGGATTTCCTTCACTCGCGCGTAGAGCGGCGGGGCACTGCCGCTCTCCCAATAAACCGCCTGATTGACCAGCATCTGTGCGACGAACTTGCCCTGCACCCGGTAGAAGGTGTTGCCGCCCTGCTGCCAGCTTTCCACCGACTTGGCCTGCCGATCCCAAAAATCGGGCGGCAGCACCATCATGCCGGTGTAGAGCAGATCGGCGTCGTCGAGCGTCTTGTCGTTGGCGTAATCCTCGGCATGCAGCCCCAGGGCGCGGGCTTTCACGCGCATATTGATGTCCTTGGACACCAGCACCACAGGCCGCTCGGTATGAATGTGCGTGAGATCCTGCAGCACCGCCAGGATCTGGTTGTCCGCCTTGCCCTGAGGCAGTGCGATGGGCAGTTCGACATCGTGCGCGCGGGTCTGGAAGAACAGGCGTCCCTTGGCCTCCGCATGGCCGGTGCGATTCAGCGCGATACCCTGGTCGATGCCGCTGCCGGTATCGGCCACCAAAGCATCGAGCTCACGGCTGACCTGGCGGCCATTGCGCGCCACTTCCGACAGGCCCTTTTTGTGCGCGTCCAGTTCTTCCAGCGTGACCATCGGCAGATAGATGTCGTGCTCTTCAAAGCGGTAGAGCGACATCGGGTCGTGCAGCAGCACATTGGTGTCGAGGACGAACAGCTTGGCGGGTTGCTGGGCAATGGGTGCCCGCTTGGGCTGCACCGCCTTCTGGGCGGGGCGATCCGCAGCAGCGGGGGCGACCTCACGCGGTATCGGCTGGCGTGTTTGGCGCGTGGATGCCGCGGGCCGCGTCGCCGCCGACACAACTGCGACCGTCGGCGCGGTCTCCTGAGGTATTGGGCGGGCCTTGTCGAGCGCCGTGGTTTTTCGCGAAGCGGAGGGCGTCTGTGTGGTCGACGGAGCAGCTTGGGTCAGCAGGCTGCCCATGGACTTGGGTGGGGGAGGCAGGGGCATGAGACGAATGGATAGTCTTGCAGACGTGGGAAGGGGATGGAATCGGAGAGGCTGATTCAGGGGCGGCTAGACCAGCAAACCGCAACAAAAAACCGCTGACCATCGCGAGACGGTACAGCGGCTTTCACATAGTTGGCCACCTCAGTATGAGATGGGCGCCTGCTGTCGATGCAGAGCATGCGCAACCCGCGATGAGTGCCCAGGGTGCTGCGGAGTCTGAGGTTCAAAACAAAGCGCCGCGTCGGGGTGATTGGGGTTCAGAGTTTCTGGATGACGTCGAGCACTTCGTCAACGTGCCCGGCGACTTTGATCCCGCGCCATTCCTGCCGCAGGACGCCGTCGGTATCGATGACGAAGGTGCTGCGCTCGATGCCCTTGACCTTCTTGCCGTACATAATCTTGTTCTTCACCACGCCGAACATGTGGCAGAGCTTTTCTTCCGTATCAGCGATCAGGTCGAACGGCAGTTCGAGGTGCTCCTTGAACTTTTCGTGCGACAGCAGGTTGTCGCGCGAGATGCCGAAAATCACGGCATTGGCCTGCTCGAATGCTTCGAAGTTGTCGCGAAAGTGCATGGACTCGGTGGTGCACCCGGGCGTCATGTCCTTGGGGTAGAAGTAGAGAACAATTTTTTTGCCCAGATAGTTTTTCGGGCTGAACTGCACGCCACTGGTGGCGGCGGCTTCGAAATCGGGAACCACTTTATTCAAGACCAAAGCCATGAAGTCTCCTGCTGGGCTGCTGCATCGTTTCTCCTCGTTCTGATCAGTTATGAATACTGCTGAGGGAAACGGAAGGACGTAAAAGCCTCATTTTATCTTGCCGCGCGAACCCGGGCCGATTCACGCTATTTCGTGTCGTTCCGCGCCGGTCCGATCATTCGATCATCAGCGCGGCCAGCACACGACGACCTTCGCCGGCCAGAATGTTGTAGGTGCGACAGGCAGCGGCGGTGTCCATGACTTCCCAGCCAATGCGGCGCGAGATGAGTTGGCGCATCAAGGCGGCGGGCAGCAGATGCTGCTCTCGGCCCGTGCCAATCAGCACCACCTCGGGCAGCGGATCGAGCAACAGCGCGTCGATGTGCGCGGGCAACAGCGCGCCGACATGCTCGGCGCCCCAGGGCTTAGGCGACTGCTGCGGGGCGAACACGCAGGCGCTGGTGTGGCGCAGGCCGTTGACTTCGATATAGCCCGGCCCGTAGGCGGAGACCATCTGCGTATCGGGGGAGAAGTCGGGCTGGAGTTTCATGACTGCGGGGGTGCGGGCCGTTACAACAGGCTCGCGCGGGGCGGGCGTGTGAGAGAGGGGCTGCGCAAACCGAGGGGCGGTGCAAAACGAGGGAAATGCAGGGGTTGAAGGCACAGATCAAGGTAAATTATAGGGTTCGCCCTCCGTATGGCGGGCGGGCGCGGGTCTGAATCCCCTACCCTGAAGAGATGCGCTCAGGATCGGGATGAGTGGCCAGGGTGGCAGCACGCACGGTGTTTGTGCGGACGTTTTTTCTAGGCTGAGAGTGAGGTGGTTGTGCGCGAATTCCGGAAGTCCGACAAATTGGCCGATGTCTGCTATGACATCCGAGGTCCCGTGCTCGACAAGGCGCGGCAGATGGAAGAGGAGGGGCAGCGGATCATCAAGCTCAACATCGGCAATCTGGCCGTGTTCGGCTTCGAGCCGCCCGATGAGATCGTGCAGGACATGATCCACAACCTGCCCA